>JANJTK010000205.1 GCA_024711155.1 Burkholderiaceae bacterium | reverse complement strand
GCGATCTTCCGCGCCGATCCGCTCGAGCTGCGCGCGGTGGAGGACGAGGCCGCGACGCTGCGCGCGCTGGGACTCGAGATGTCGCTGATGTCGCCGACGACGCTTGCGGTGCGCTCGGTCCCGGCGCCGCTCGCGCACGGCGACGTGGTCGCGCTTGCGCGCGCGGTGCTCGCGGAGCTCGTCGAGCACGGCGCGTCGGGCGCGCTGGCGGCGCGGCGCGACGCGCTGCTCGCGACGATGGCCTGTCACGGCGCAGTGCGCGCGCAGCGCCGGCTGTCGATCGAGGAGATGCACGCGCTGCTGCGCGAAATGGAGCGCACGCCGGGCGCCGAACAGTGCAACCACGGTCGCCCGACCTGGGTGCAGCTGTCGCTGGCGGACCTCGACCGCTGGTTCCTGCGCGGACGCTGAGCGATGCCGCCCGCCGCCGAGCGCGAGTCGGCCGCCGGGGGCGGCGACGACGCGCTGCCGCTCGTGTTCCTGCTCGGCCCGACCGCATCGGGCAAGAGCGCGCTCGCGCTCGAGGCGGCGTCGCGATTGCCGCTCGAGATCGTCAGCGTCGACTCGGCGCTCGTCTACCGCGGCATGGACATCGGCACCGCCAAGCCGAGCGCGGCGGAGCGCGCCGCGGTCCCGCACCACCTGATCGACCTCGTCGACCCGACGGAGAGCTACTCCGCGGCGCGCTTCGTCGCCGACGCCTGGGCCGCGATCGACGCGATCCGCGCGCGCGGCCGGCTGCCGCTGCTCGTCGGCGGAACGATGCTGTATGCGCGCGCCCTGGTCGAGGGCCTGCACGCGCTGCCGGCCGCGGACCCCGAACTGCGCCGGCGGCTCGACGAGGAAGCGGCCGCGCACGGCTGGCCGGCGCTGCACGCGCGCCTCGCGCGCGCCGATCCCGCTACCGCGGCGCGCCTCGAGCCGGGCGACGTGCAGCGCATCCAGCGCGCGCTCGAGGTCCTCGAACTGACTGGCCGCCCGCTGTCCGGATGGCTCGCGCAACCCGCGGCCGCGCGGCGCGCAGCGCGCTTCGTGCGCATCGCGCTCGAGCCGTCGCGGCGCGCGACGCTGCACGAGCGGATCGCCGCGCGCCTGCGCTCGATGATCGCCGCCGGCTTCGTCGACGAAGTCCGCGCGCTGCGCGCGCGCGGCGACCTGCACCCGCAGCTGCCGTCGATGCGCTGCGTCGGGTACCGCCAGGCCTGGGCCTGGCTCGACGCGGGCGGCGGCGCGATCGAGCCGATGATCGACGCCGCCATCGCCGCGACGCGCCAGCTCGCCAAGCGCCAGCTCACGTGGCTGCGCGCGATGCCCGAGCGCACGGTCGTCGACAGCCTGGCCCCCGACGCGTCGGCCAGCGTGCTCGAGGCACTGCGGCGCGGCTGGGAGATCTGAAGCCGGCCCCGTCCGCGGTCCTTCAGTCGAAGGACCAGAAATACAGCACGTCGATCGCGTTCTCGGTGCCGGCCTGCGCGCGGATCGACAGCCGCTCGGTGATGTCGTACTGGATCCGCAACAGGTTCCAGACCCCGCGCAACCCTTGCTCGTAGGTGAGGAACACGCGCGAACTCAGCCGCTTGCCGATCGCGACGACGTCCTGCGCGGCGCCGCCGGCCGGGACGCCACCGCCGGACGCCTGCCCGGGGAAGGTCGCGCCGAAGGCGGGGTCGAACAGTCCGCCGGCGCCGGCCGCGCGCACGGTCAGCACGTCGAGACCGAGCGCCCCGGCCAGTCCCGCCGACAGGCCGCCGTCGTTGCTGCCGAACAATGTCGCCGCGGCCGCCTGCAGCGCGGCGCCCTGCCCGGCGCTGCGCGCGTCGTCCAGGCCGACGCCGAGCACCAGCCACGAGAGCTTCTGCGAATCCGGCACGTCGGGGGTCGAGACCAGCCGCAGGCGCGGCGACAGCACCGTGCCGCCGAGCGCCACGCCGGCCTCGACCGGCTGGTCGCGGCGCATCGCGACGATGTCGAGCACCGGATTGTCGAGCGGACCGTTGAAGACGACCTGGCCGCGCGTGATGTCGAGCCGCTGCCCGTAGGCGCGATAGGTGCCCTCGCTGACGCGCACGGTGCCGTAGGCGCGCGGCGCGGCGGGCAGCGTGCCGCGCAGGTTCAGCGTTCCGGCCAGCAGCACGTCGATGCCGCTGCCGCGCACGCGCAGGCGCTCGCCGAGATCGAGGTCGAGATCGGCGCCGATCGCGAAGCCCGCGGCCGCGGGCTCGGCGGCCGGCGCCGCGGCCTCGCCGGCGGCGGCGGCGCGCCGATCGACGATCACGACGTCGTCGGGCAGCGCAGGCGCGTCGCCGCCGCGCAACTCGATCAGCCCCTCGTCGGCGCGAATGTTTCCCTTCCATTCGAAGCGCTTGCCGCTGCTCGCGATGCCGGTGAGTCCCGACACGACGACGCGCTGGCCGGGACCGATCGGCACCGGCAGCCGGTCGGCACGCAGCGTGAAACCGCCGTGCATGCCGTCGATCAGCATCTGCCCGGCCATCTCGATCGAGCCGCCGCCCGATTCGAGGCGCAGGCCCTGCAGGTCGAGCCGGTCGCCTTCGAAGCGCGCGTCGAGCGTGCCGTTGCCGAGCCGCCACCCCATCGCCCGCTGCACCAGCGTCAGCTCGCGCCCGCTCAGTTCGCCGCGCAGTCGCGGCTGCGCGATCGTCCCGCCCACGCGTCCGGCGAAACGCAGCTGCCCGGCGATCGCCCACTCGGGTCCGATCAGCCGATTGGCGAACGCCAGCGTCGTCGACACCAGGTCGATCGAGCCGTCGAGCCGCCCGCCCTCGAGCGTGATGTCGGCAGCGCCGCGCGCGTCGACCGCGTCGCCGGCGTCGAGGCGCAGCACGATCCGGCCGCTGGCAGAATCCGGCGACTCCCCTGCCAGCTCCCAGCTGCCGCGCAGCCTCACGTCGCGCAATCGCGCCTCGACGCCGGCGAGCGCCTGCTGGCCCGAGAAACGCTCGGCCCACCGCGCCACCGGCAGCGCACTCGCCTCGCCGCGCGTCTCGATCCTGCCTTCACGCCACTCGAGCGCCGCAAGACGCAAGTTGCCGCCGTCGACGGTCAGCGTTGCGTCGCGCAACTCGGCGCCCTGCGCGCCGGCCGTCAGCCGGGCCGGCGCCTGGAGCCGCAGCGCAACCGGTTCGTCGGCGACCAGTTCGTCGAGCGTGCCGTCCCAGTGCCAGCCGGAGCCGCCTGCGCCTGCGCCTGCGCCTGCGCCGCCCCGCGCCGCCAGCCGGATCGCCAGCCGCGGCCCGGTCGCCTCGAGCCGCAGCGCGTGCGCGCCGAGCTCACCGTCGATCGAGCCGTTCGCGCGATCGACGCGCGCCATGTCGCCCCAGCGCAGCCCGCGCGCCTCGAACCGGGCCGCGATCGCAAGTCGGCTCCAGTCGATCGCACCGGGCGCGCCTTCGGCGCGGGTACCCAGCTCGCCGTTCGCCGACACCGCGCCGCGCAGGCGCGGATCGACGCGCGCGAGCGCCGGCACCTCCAGTGCGAAGCGCATCCGGTCGCCGGGCGCGCCGACGGCGCCGTGGGCACTCGCACGAATCTCCCCCAGTGCGACGTCGAGCGCCGCGTCGGCAAGGCGCGCGCGCGAGGCCGCCCCCCGAAGGTCGGCGCGCACCGGCAGGCCGTCGAAGAGGCCGTGCTCGACGACGAGCCGCACCCGCAGCCGCGGATCGGGCCAGGCGGCTCCCGCTGCTTCGAAGCGGCCCGAGAACCGGCCGCCCGCCCGTGCTGCCCACGACTCCCACGGGGCTTCGTCGCCGTCGCGCACACCGGACGCGCCTCCAGCGAACACACCGCGCAATGCGAGCGCCGCGGCCGGGTCGAAGTCGCGGAACTCGCCGGACAGGTCCACTTCCCACGGCCCGGCGAGCGTCACGCCGCCGCGCGCGGTCGTCTTCGTCGCCGCGGTCTTCGTCGCCGCGGTCTTCGTCGCCGTCCTCGCCCCCCGCGTCGCCCGGCCGCGCGCCGACACCGTCCCGGCGGGCGTTGCGAGCTGCGCCCGCTCGATGTGCAAGGTGTCGCCGTCGATGCGCGCGTTCAGCGCGGCCTCGATGCCGCGTCGCTCGGCGTCGACGAGTTCGGCGCGCACCGCGCCGGCGTCGGCCGCGATCCGCCCGCCGAGCCGCGTCTTCGGCGCGTCCGCACTCCATCGCGACAGGTCCACCTCGCGCAACGCCAGCTCGCCCTTCACCGACGGCAGCGAACGTCCGGGCAGGTCGATGCGCCGCCCGAAGTCGATCGCCGCATCCCCGCTCGCCGAACCGCCGCCGTCGAAGTCGGCGCGCAACCCGGTCAGTTCGAGGCGCGCACCCGACCATGCGAACGCGGTCGCGAGCGCGCCGACCGGAATCGACTGGCGGTCGATCCGGCCCGGCAGCGCGTTGCGCAGGTCGACACCGCCAGCGACGCCGTCGCGGTGCACGCGGATTGTCGCCGTGCCGCTCACGCGCGCGCGCGGGACCCCCGCGAGGCCGAGTTGCGCCACCGCGAAGCCGAGTTGCGCCGGCTCGACGCCGTTGAAAGCCAGTTCGACCGGCGCCAGCCACTGCCCGTCGGGCCAGGCCAGCGGCCGCACGCGGGTGTCGAAGCCGATCCACAGCGGGCGTGTCGCCTGCGGCTCGCCGGGCGTGGCGGCAACCTCCGGCGCGAGCGCCTGCGCGGCCAGCGCGAAGTCCGCCAGCGTTCCGTCGGCGAGCCAGCGCACCGCCGGCAGCGGCCCCCGCTCGGGCAGCCGGGCGTCGACGCGGCCCGACGCTTCGAACGCGTACGGCGGTCGCGCCGCGAGCGTGCCGGACGCGCTCGCTTCTCCGTAGCCCGGCGCGCGCGCCGACAGGTGCGCGATGCGCCACGCGCCGTCGCGGTAGCGTCCGGCGAGCGCGACGCGCTCGAGCACGATCGGCGCCGCTTCGCCCGAGGTTACTGCCAGCCGGCCGATGCCGAGCGCATCGAGACGCAGGCCGAGCGGCAGCTCCAGCGATGGCGGCAGCGCCGGCGCGGCCTCCGACACTGCCATGCGCACCGACGCGCTGCCGATCTCGACCCGCGCCAGCCGCAGTTCGCCCCGCAGCAGGCGCTCGGGGCGCAACGCGACCCGCACCTCGCGCGCCTCGACTTCCCGCGCGGCGTCGCGCCAGCGCAGCCACGACACGCCGACGCCGCCGGCGAGCGAACCGTGCACCGCGCCGACCTCGAGCGCGCCGCCGCTGGCCGCCGCGGCCCGCTCGAGCGCGAAGCGCGCGAACGACGTCGTCTGCCCGGCCCACCACAGCGCGGCCGCGGCCGCGAGCAGCAGCGCCGCCAGCCCGAAGCCGAGCAGGCGCGCCAGCAGCCGCGCGAAGCGCATTGCCGGCCCGCCCATCAGAACGCGTACCCGACCGACAGGTGAGCACGCCAGCGCCGCGTCGCGTCGCCGTAAGCGAGGTCGAAGCTGACCGGGCCGATCGGCGAGCGCCAGCGCACGCCGGCGCCATAGCCTCGCGCCGCGCGGTAGTCGGCCCTGCGATCGGCCGCGGTGCCGGCATCGACGAACACGGCGCCGAGCCAGCCCGGCACGACCGGATGCTGGTACTCGAGGCTGGCCAGCGCGAGCACGCGCCCGCCGACGATCGCCCCGGCCTCGGGTACGCCGAGCGACAGGTAGCGATAGCCGCGGATCGAGTGCGTGCCGCCGGCGCGGAACAGGTTCTCCGACGGGATGTCCTGGCGGCTGCGGGCCGCGACGAGGCCGGCTTCGAGCAGGCCGACCAGCATCCCGCCGGCGAGCGCCGAGTCCTTCGGCATCGGCCAGAAGCGCATGCCGCGCGCGTACAGCCGCGCGAAGCTGCGGTCGCTGGCGAGCGCGCGCGCCGCGCCCGACACCTGCAGGCTGATGGTGTAGCCGGAACGCGGGTCGAGGCGTGAATCGACCCGACGCCGGTTCCACGCGTAGCCCAGCGTCAGCGCGCGCCGACGATCGTCGGCGGCGAGCGGCAATTCGCGCGTCTCGATCTGGTATTGCAGCGACAGGAAGGTCTCGGTGTCCTCGCCATGCTTGCCCTGGCCGGCAAACAGCGTCTGCTTGTCGGTGAGCTCGCCCTGCACGTCGAAGCGCTCGGCACGCGCGCCGACCTGCCAGTAGTGCCCGCTCGCCTCCTGCGGCGTGCGCACGCTCGCGAACACGCGCTGGCGCACCGACTGGAGCAGCACGCCCGACTCCAGCTGCCAGCCACGCCCGAGCAGGTTGCGATGCTCGAAGCCGAACAGGCCGCGCAAGCCCTCGTCGGTGCCGTAGCCGATCCCGAACATCGCGCGCCGGGTCGCGCGCTCGGACACCTCGACCAACACCGGCACCGTCGTGCGCGCCGGGTCGGCCTCGACCGCGGCGAGGTCCGGAAGCACGTGCGCCGCGTTGAAGTAGCCCGAACCGAGCAGCCGCGCCTGCAGCGTCAGCAGCGCGTCGAAATCGTAGGGATCAGCGCCGCTCGCACTCTCCTCTGCACCCCGTCCCGAGCCAACTCCCGCGGCGGCGTTCCACGGCACGAGCGCCTCGACGATCGAGCGGTCGTAGCGCCCGAGGCCGCGGATCACGGTCGGCCCGAAGGCGAATCGCGGCCCGGCGTCGATGCGCAGCGCGAGCGACGCGGCGGTAAGCTCCGGATCGACCTCCGCACGGCTGGCGACGATTCGCGCGCGCACGAACCCGCGTTGCTGCAGCATCTCGACCAGCAGGCGCTTGCCCTGCTCCCACTGCGCACTCAGGAAGAACGTCCCCTCCGGCAGCGGCCAGCGCTCGAGCAGCGCGTCGCGCATCGCCTGCGCTGCGGGCGCGCCGTCGAGCGCGAAGTCGAAGCGGTTCACGGTCGTGCGCGCGCCGGCGTCGATCGCCATGCGCACGCGCGGCAGAGCGCCGTCGGTCGCCGGCGCGGCTTCGACGACGACGCGCGCCGAGAAGTAGCCGGCCGCGCGCGCGAGCGCCACCGCCTCCTCCCTCGCCCGCTCGACGAACAGCGGCAGCTGCCCGGCCTCGAATCCGGCCTCGTCGATCCAGCGCCCCATCAGCGTGCGCGTGCGCAGCGGCTCGACCAGCTCGTCGGGCGCCTCGATCGACAGTTCGTAGTTCGCGGCGCGCGCGCACGGGGCGGCGACGATCGCCGCGGCCACCAGCAACCACCGGGCCAGCGCGCGGGGCGGGCGGCTCCGGGCAGCCAGCGCGCGGGCGCGCGCGTCAGGCCACGACGGTGGCGGGCGCACCGGCGGGCCGCTCGGCGATCGCGCCGATCCGGTAGACCGTCTCGCCGGCTGCGCGCAGCGACGACTCGGCCGCGTCGGCGTCGCCGGCCGCGACCACGACGACCAGGCCGATCCCGCAGTTGAACACCCGGTGCATCTCGGCGTCTTCGATCCGGCCGTGCTCCTGCAGCCAGGCGAACAGCGGCGGCATCGGCCATGCCTCGCGCCGCAGCACCGCCTGCACGCTGCCGGGCAGCACGCGCGGCACGTTGCCGACCAGGCCCCCGCCGGTGATGTGCGCGATGCCCTTCACCGGCACCGCCCGCGCCATCTCGAGCACCGGGCGGACGTAGATGCGCGTCGGCGCGAGCACCGCGTCGGCGAAGCGCTGCCCGTGGAAGTCGTCCTCCATCTGCGGCGCGCAGATCGAGCCGAACGCGCGCTCGATCACCCGGCGCACGAGCGAATAGCCGTTCGAGTGCGCGCCGCTCGACGCGAGGCCGAGCACGACGTCGCCGGGCACGATGCGCGAGCCGTCGATGATCTCCGACTTCTCGACCGCGCCCACCGCGAAGCCGGCCAGGTCGTATTCGCAGGCAGGGTACATTTCTGGCATCTCTGCTGTCTCGCCGACTATCAGCGCTCAACCCTCGATCTCGCAGACGCTCGCGATGACGACGACCACACGCTCCGCGACGTCGACCTCGAGCTTGCCGCACGCGAAGTAGTCGAGGAAGAACAGCGGCTCGGCGCCTTGCACCAGGATGTCGTTGACCGACATCGCGACGAGATCAATGCCGACGGTGTCGTGCCCGTCGAGCGAGAACGCCAGCTTCAG
>JANJTK010000203.1 GCA_024711155.1 Burkholderiaceae bacterium | reverse complement strand
CACGATGTGCATCACGTGCGAGTACTTTTCGATGACCAGCTGGTCGGTCACGCGCACGCTGCCGATCTCGGCGATGCGGCCGATGTCGTTGCGCGCAAGGTCGATCAGCATCACGTGCTCGGCGATCTCCTTCGGGTCGGCCAGCAGCTCCTTCGCGAGCGCTTCATCCTCGGCCGGGGTGCCGCCGCGCCGGCGCGTGCCGGCCAGCGGGCGGATCGTCACGCGGTCGCCGTCGGGCTGGCGTTCCTGGCGCACCAGGATCTCGGGCGACGCGCCGACGATGTGGAAGTCGCCGAGGTCGTAGTAGTACATGTACGGCGACGGATTGATCGAGCGCAGCGCGCGATACAGCGTCAGCGGCGACTCGGCGAACGGCTTCTCGATCAGCTGGCCGACCTGCACCTGCATCACGTCGCCGGCCGCGATGTAGTCCTTCGCGCGCGCGACCGCGGCCAGGTAGTCGGCCTTCGCGAAGCCGCGCCGCGCCTCGGTCTCGCGGCCGGGCTCGGGGGGCGGCAGCGCGAGCGGGCGCGACAGCTGCGCGTAGAGCTCGCGCAGGCGCCGCCGCGCGCGCTGGTAGGCCTCGCCTTCGGACGGGTCGGCGTAGACCATCAGGTAGATCTTGCCGCTCACGTTGTCGACGATCGCGAGTTCCTCGGTGAGCAGCAGGAACACCTCGGGCACGTGGATCGGGTCGGGCTTGTCGCGGCCCGCCGCGGTCGGCTCGATGTGGCGCACCGCGTCGTACGAAAAGTAGCCGGCGAGCCCGCCGCAGAAGCGCGGCATGCCGGGGCGCACCGCGACCCGGAAGCGCTTCTGGTAGGCGTCGACGAAGTCGAGCGGGTTGCCTTCGAAGGTCTCGACGAACTCGCCGTGCTTGAGCACCTCGGCGCCGGTCGCGGTCGACCGGATCACCGTGCTCGCCGGCAGCCCGATGAACGAATAGCGGCCGAAGCGCTCGCCGCCGACCACCGACTCGAGCAGGAAACTGAAGGGCCGGTTCGCGAGCTTCAGGTACAGCGACAGCGGCGTGTCGAGGTCGGCGAAGCACTCGAGCAACAACGGAATGCGGTTGTAGCCCTGGGCGGCAATCGCCCTGAATTCGATCTCGGTCATGCTTTCCTCGCGGATCTGCGTCCCGGCTCTCTCGGAGCCGGTGCGCCCGGGGCCGGGCGCGTCGTCGACTGGGGTTCAGGAATCGGGGCCGGAGGCGCGGCGCCCCGAGGGCGCTAGCGGCTCGGCCGGTGCGCGGCGATCAGCGCCAGCACCACCAGCGCCAGACCCGCCAACCGTTGGCGTTGCGGGCCGACTGCAGTTCCTGAACGGGACGCATGAGGATGTGAAGGATGCGTTGCTTCTGTGGAGCGCGCACTATAGCACTGCCGCCGGCGGCGCTGCACTGACCCCGGTCAAGCCGCCGCCTCGATGCGTCCGGCCGCCTCGAGCAGCGTGCCGACGAACGCGTCAGCGTCGATCGCCGCCACCGGATGCCCCTCGTTGTAGCCGTAGGGCACGATGATCACCGGCATCCCGGCCGCGCGCGCGGACAGCGCGTCGTTGACCGAGTCGCCGATCATCACCATCTGCGACGGCGCGATGCCGAAGCGCGCGCAGGCGTGTTCGAGCGGCATCGGGTCGGGCTTGCCGCGCGCGACCGCCCCGCCGCCGACCGTGAGCTCGAAGTGCCGCGCGAGCCCGGTGCGCTCGAGCAACGCCTCGGCGAAGGCCTGCGGCTTGTTCGTCACGCACGCGAGCCGCAAGCCCTTCGCGCGCAGCGCCGAAAGCCCGTCGGCGACGCCGGGAAACAGCGCCGCCGACAGCCCGTTCTCGCGCTCGTAGTGGCGCAGGAACGCGGCCTGCCCGCGCGCGAAGGCGTCGTCGTTGCCACCGTGGTCGTCGGGCGACCGCGCCAGCGCGCGCTGCATCAGCACCGCGACGCCCCGGCCCACCAGCGCGCGCACCGCGTCGACCGCGAGCGGCGGGCGGCCGAGCTCGGCGAGCGTCGCATTGAGCGCCGCCGCGATGTCGCCGACCGTGTCGAGCAGCGTGCCGTCGAGATCGATGCCGACCGCGCGAACGCGAAAGGTCGCCGCCATCGCCTCAGGCCGCGGCGAGTTCAGCGCGCAGCTTCGCCATCACGCCGCGGTACCCGCCTTCCGGATCGGCCGCGCCGAACACCGCCGAACCGGCGACGAAGGTGTCCGCGCCGGCCTGCGCGACCGCGGCGATGTTGTCGACCTTGATGCCGCCGTCGACCTCGAGCCAGATCGGCTGCCCGCCGGCCGCCACGTGCGCGTCGATGCGCTCGCGCACCGCGCGGATCTTCGGCAGCGTCGACGCGATGAACTTCTGGCCGCCGTAGCCGGGGTTCACCGACATCAGCAGGACGATGTCGAGCTTGTCCATCACGTGGTCGAGGTGGAACAGCGGCGTGGCCGGGTTGAAGACGAGCCCGGCGCGGCAGCCGCAGTCGCGGATCAACTGCAACGTGCGATCGACGTGGTCCGATGCCTCCGGATGAAACGTGATCAGGTTCGCGCCCGCCTTCGCGAAATCGCCGACGATGCGGTCGACCGGGCTCAGCATCAGGTGCACGTCGACCGGAATCTTCACGTGCGGGCGGATCGCCTCGCACACCAGCGGACCGATCGTCAGGTTCGGCACGTAGTGGTTGTCCATCACGTCGAAGTGGATCAGGTCGGCGCCGGCCGCCTCGACGGCGCGCACCTCTTCGCCCAGGCGGGCGAAGTCGGCGGACAGGATGCTGGGGGCGATGCGGAAGGTGCGCGTCATGTCGGGCCTGCCTCCGGCCGGAACGGGTCCGGCGTGTGTGCGTGACTACAATCGGCGCATTGTAGCGAGCGGCCGGGGCGACTCGCGACGGACACGGAGAGAGGAATGCTCGGAGGGCGGACTCGCCGGAACCGGATCGACGCGGCCCGGGGCGGGATTGCCGCGGTCGCGGCCCTCGCGGCGTTCGCGGCCCTCGCGGCGTTCGCGACGCCGCTGGCGGCGCAGGACGCGCTGCCGGTCGACGCCCTGCCCGGCTGGCACGCGGAGCGCGCCGAAGCGCTGCACGCGGCGCTCGCCGCGCAGTGCGCGCTCGCGCGCCCGCCCGAGCCGTGGCCGGCGCTGTGCGCGCAGCTGCCGCCCGCGGGAGCGCTGAAGGACTGGATCGGTGAGCGCTTCGTCGCGTGGCCGCTGGCGAACGCCGATGGGCGCGCCGGGCTGCTGACCGGCTACTTTGAGCCGGTGCTCACCGGCAGCCGGGTGCGCGAGCACGAAGGCCAGGCGCCGTTGCACCGGCTGCCGGCCGAGCTCGCGCGCGGTGCCGGCGCGCGCCGCGCTCCCTTCGCGACGCGCGCGCAGATCGAAGCGGGCGACCTGCTCGCCGGCCACGAGATCGCCTGGGTCGACGATCCGGTCGAGGCGTACTTCCTGCACGTGCAGGGCTCGGGGCGCGTGCGACTGCGCGACGGCAGCACGATGCGCGTCGCGTACGCCGGCCACAACGGGCACGCGTACCACGCCATCGGGCGCACGCTGGTTGCACGCGGCGCGATGCGCGCGCAGGCGGTCGACGCGGACGCGATCAAGGCATGGCTGCGCGCGAACCCGGACGACGCCGCCGAAGTGATGCGCAGCAACCCGCGCTACGTGTTCTTCCGCGAACTGCGCTCCGCGCACGGCGCCCGTACCGACCGCGACACCGGCCCGCTGGGCGCGCTCGGCGTGCCGCTCACCGCGCAGCGCTCGATCGCAACCGACCCGGCGCACGTCCCGCCCGGCGCGCTCGTCTACGTCGATTCGACCCGTCCCGACGACGGAGCGCCGCTGCGCACGACGGCCGTCAGCCAGGACCGAGGCGCAGCGATCGTCGGCGCGGCGCGCGCCGATCTCTACTGGGGGACGGGCGACGAAGCCGGCCGGCTCGCCGGGCGCACGAATCAACCCGCGCGCTTCTGGCTGCTGTGGCCGAAGGGACAGCCGCGCCCCGCGCCGGCCGCCCCGGTCACTTCTTCGAGTTCTCGGCCAGCAGGCGGTTGAAGCGCTCGGGCGGCGCGTAACCGGTGAGCCGCCTGCCGTTGGCGAAGAACACCACCGGCGTGCCGGTGATGCCGAGCTTCTGCGCGAGCTCGCGCACCTGCGCCAGCGGCGTGTCGCAGGTTCCGGCGTTGCCGGGAATGTTGTTGTTCAGCAGCAGGTCGTTCCACGCCCGCGCCTTGTCGGCGGCGCACAGCGCCTTGCGCGCCTTCGTCTCCGAGTCGGCCGCGAGGAAGGCCATCGGGAAGGTGTAGATGGTCAGGTCCTCGAGCTTCAGCAGGTCGGCGCGCAGCCGCTTGCAGTAGCCGCAGTTCGGGTCCTCGAACACCGCGACCACGCGCTTGCCCGCGCCCGACACCTGCCTGATCGCGAGGTTCAGCGGCAGCGTCCCGAAGTCGATCGCCTGCAGCTCCTCGACGCGCTCGCGCGTCAGGTTGCGCTGCGTCTTCATCTCGATCAGGTCGCCCTCGTAGAACAGGTATTGCCCGCGTTCGTCGACGTAGAGCAGGTCGTTGCCGACGCGCACCTCGTAGATGCCCGGCAGCGGCGTGCGTCGCACCTCGTCGATCCGGTAACGCCCCTTGACGAAGCCCTCCATCGCGGCCTTGATCCGCGCCACCGCGGGGTCGGCAGCCGCGCCCTGCGCCTGGCCCGCCGCGGGCGCACCCGCCTGGCCGGCGCCCTGCGCGGCCACCGCCGCCGGCGCGA
>JANJTK010000191.1 GCA_024711155.1 Burkholderiaceae bacterium | reverse complement strand
GCGGCGAGTCAGATGGACGAAGCGCGCTGCGCGCGCGGGCCGGCCCGGCTGCGCTTCTCGGCTGCGCACAGGCGCGGCGCCCGCGCACGGCCCGCGCACCATTGCCGGCAGCGTGGTGGTGCTCGGGCGCAGGTCGTAGCGTAGCCCGTAGCCCAGCCCGTAGCGAGCCGCTGCTCGCCCCGCCGCACGCAGCAGCCCGCCGGCCGTCGCCTCGTTCACGGGGCCCGCTACGGAACGATGCGTTTTCGGCCGTGGAATGCGTTCCACGACGAAAAACGCATCGTTCCGTAGCGGCCCACCGACGCGCGGCTGTGGGCGGCAGTGCGCGGCAGTGCGCGGCGGTGCGCGGCGGTGCGCGGCCGTGGGCGGCCGTGGGCGGCAACACCGGGCCGCACGCTGCCACGCCTCGACGCCGGGCGACGCGCTCCGAGGGGCCCGGCGCGAACGGGGGCACGTCGCCCGAAGCGCGCACGGGCGCTCCGCCCGGGACGCACGCAGCGAGTCTCATCGCGAGCGACGCAAGACGCGCGACTAGAACGGCATCTTGAAGCCGGGCGGCAACGGCAGGCCGGCCGTCACCGACCCCATCTTCTCGGCCGCAGTCTGCTCGGCCTTGCGCAGCGCATCGTTCATCGCCGCGACGATCAGGTCCTCGAGCATGTCCTTGTCGTCGGCCAGCAGGCTCGGGGCGATCGCAATCCGCTTGACGTCGTTGCGGCAGGTGACCGTCACCTTGACGAGGCCAGCCCCGGACTGGCCCTCGACCTCGACCTGGGCGAGCTGCTCCTGCATCCGCTTCATGTTGTCCTGCATCTGCTGGGCCTGCTTCATCAGGCCGGCGAGCTGCTGCTTCATCATTCCTCGTCCTCTCCAGATATATCCCCCGGCGTGCCTGCCGGCCGCACCGAACCCGGCACGATCGATCCGCCGAACTGCTCGATCAGCGTGCGCACGAACGGGTCGCCGGCGATCGATGCCTCGGCCTGCGCCTGCCGCTGCGCGCGCTCACGCCCCGCCGCGGCGGCGGCGGTCGCCTCGCCGACCTGGCCGATCTCGACCTCCAGCTGCACCGGCGCGCCGAAATGCGCCGCCAGGGCTTCGCGCACGCGCCGCACCGTCGTCACCTCGGCCAGCGGTCGAATCGGTACCCGCACGCGAAGACGAAAGCCGTCGGCCGACACCAGTTCGCTGAGTTGCATGAACTGCTGCACGAACCCGCCGACCTGCAGCCGCGCCGCGAGCGCGGGCCAGTCGCCGTCGAAGCTCGCGGGCGGCGCCGCGACGACGGCTGGCGCCGCCGGCTCGCCACTGCCTGCCGGCCCGCGATCGTTTCGCGCTTCGCCGCCGGCCGCGGATGAACGAGCCTGCGCCTGGTCGCTGCGGTCCTGCGGTTCGCGGCCCCTCCCCTCGGGCCAGCACTCGCTGGCTCCGCTGGCTCCGCTGGCTCCGCTGATTCCGCTGACTCCGCCCGGCGCAGCGACGCGCGCCGGCCCGGCGCCTGCCCCGGGCGCGTCGGCGGGCGTTCCGCCACCGGCCGCTCGGCGAGGCGAACCGGGCCGGCCGGCCGGGCGCGCTCCGTCGTCGGGCCGGAACGCGAACAGTCGCAGCAGCACCATCGTGAACCCGGCGTGCGCATCCGGCGCGAGCGGCAGGTCGCGCGCGCCGTGGATCGCGATCTGGTACCAGACCTGCAGGTCTTCGGCGGAAATCGTCGCGGCGAGCCGGCGCAGCGTCTCGGGATCGTCGGTGTCGCCGAGGGCGCCGATCTGCGCCAGCGCGATGCGCTGCAGCAGCGACGCGAGGTCGGCCAGCGTGCGCTCGAACGGTGCGTTGGCGCCCAGCATCTCGTCGGCCAACGCGACCAGTCCGCGCCCGTCGCCCGCTGCCAGCGCGTCGACGATGCGCACCAGCCAGGCGGTGTCGACGGCGCCCAGCATCTCGCGCACTGCCGGCTCGCGCACCTCGCCGCCGCCGAATGCGATCGCCTGGTCGAGCAGCGACAGCGCATCGCGCATGCTGCCGGCGGCCGCGCGCCCGATCCGTTCGAGCGCCCCGGGATCGAAGCCGACCCCCTCGGCGCCGAGCACCGTGGCCAGGTGCGCCGCCACCGCGGCCGCGGGCATGTTGCGCAGGTTGAACTGCAGGCAGCGCGACAAGACGGTCACCGGCACGCGCTGCGGGTCGGTGGTGGCGAGCACGAACACCACGTGCGGCGGAGGCTCTTCGAGCGTCTTCAGCATCGCGTTGAACGCGTGCGTCGACAGCATGTGAACCTCGTCGATCACGTAGACCTTGTAGCGGCCGGCGGTCGGCGCGTAGACCGCGTTCTCCAGCAGCTGCGTCATCTCGTCGACGCCGCGATTGGACGCGGCGTCGAGTTCGATGCAGTCGACGAAGCGACCGGCGTCGATCCCCGCGCAGGCCGCGCACTGCCCGCACGGGCGCGGGCTCACGCCCTGCTCGCAGTTCAGGGCCTTGGCGAGGATGCGAGCGATGGTGGTCTTGCCGACGCCGCGCGTGCCGGTGAACCGGTAGGCGTGATGCAGCCGCCCGGTCTGGCGCGCGTGCGACAGCGCCCGCACGACGTGATCCTGGCCGACCAGCGATCCGAGGTCGCGCGGCCGCCACTTGCGGGCGAGCACCTGATGGGTCATGGCATCGGCAACCGGCGGGAGGTGTGGGGGTGGGCGAGCCGGAACCCCGGCACGCACGGGGAATGGCTGTGGCTGCTTCCTTCCGGACCTGACCAGGTTGACCACGCCGCGCTGCGGGGAGGCCCGCCCGCGACGATTCTATCAGCCGCGGCGCGCCGCCCGCG
>JANJTK010000171.1 GCA_024711155.1 Burkholderiaceae bacterium | reverse complement strand
AAGTTGACGTGGTCACCATCGGCCAGAAGGCCTCGGTGTTCTTCCGCCGGATCAAGGTCAATCTGGTCGGCAGCGTGTCCCACCTCGGCGACAGCCCCAAGCTGGACCAGCTGATCGGCGTCATCAAGGTCATGCTGGACGCCTATACCGAAGGCAAGCTGGATCGCGTGTTCGTGGTGTACAACGGTTTCGTCAACACCATGACCCAGCGCGCCTCGTTCGACCAACTGCTGCCGCTGCCGGCGGCGGAGACGCAGGTGGCCCACCACGACTGGGACTACATCTACGAACCCGACGCGGCCACCGTGCTGGACCACGTGATCACCCGCTACATCGAGGCGCTGGTGTACCAGTCCGTGCTGGAGAACCTGGCGTCGGAACACGCCGCGCGCATGGTGGCGATGAAGGCGGCCAGCGACAACGCGACCAAGCTGATCGGCACCCTGAACCTGATCTACAACAAGGCCCGCCAGGCCGCGATCACCCAGGAAATCTCGGAAATCGTCGGCGGCGCCGCCGCAGTTTGACCCCAACCCCCTGTAGGAGCGGCTTCAGCCGCGAAGCACTTCGCCTCGCAGCCCCCAGCGCTCCAACAGACCAAAGAATCGCTTCCCAGAGGAAACAGCAATGAGCCAGGGCAAGATTGTTCAGATCATCGGCGCGGTCGTGGACGTCGAGTTCCCGCGCGCGGACGTGCCGAAGGTGTACGACGCACTGAAGGTCGACGGCACCGAGATCACCCTCGAGGTGCAGCAGCAGCTCGGCGACGGCATCGTGCGCACCATCGCGCTCGGCTCGACCGACGGCCTGAAGCGCAACCTGGTCGCCCGCAACACCGGCGCCGCCATCTCCGTGCCGGTCGGCAAGCAGACCCTGGGCCGCATCATGGACGTGCTCGGTCGCCCGATCGACGAAGCCGGTCCGGTGCCCTGCGAAGAGCGGCGTCCGATCCACGCCAAGGCGCCCAAGTTCGACGAGCTGTCGCCTTCGACGGAACTGCTGCCCACCGGCATCAAGGTTATCGACCTGATGTGTCCGTTCGCCAAGGGCGGCAAGGTCGGCCTGTTCGGCGGCGCCGGCGTCGGCAAGACCGTGAACATGATGGAACTGATCAACAACATCGCCAAGTCATACGGCGGCTACTCGGTTTTCGCCGGCGTCGGCGAGCGCACCCGCGAGGGCAACGACTTCTACCACGAGATGGAAGAGTCGAAGGTGCTCGACAAGGTCGCGATGGTGTTCGGCCAGATGAACGAGCCCCCGGGCAACCGCCTGCGCGTCGCGCTGACCGGCCTGACGATGGCCGAGAAGTTCCGTGACGAGGGCCGCGACATCCTGCTGTTCATCGACAACATCTACCGCTACACGCTGGCCGGCACCGAAGTGTCGGCGCTGCTCGGCCGGATGCCGTCGGCGGTGGGCTACCAGCCGACGCTGGCCGAGGAGATGGGCCGCCTGCAGGAGCGCATCACGTCGACCAAGACCGGCTCGATCACGTCGATCCAGGCCGTCTACGTTCCGGCCGACGACCTGACCGACCCGTCGCCGGCGACCACCTTCGGCCACCTCGACGCCACCGTCGTGCTGTCGCGCGACATCGCGGCGCTGGGGATCTACCCGGCAGTCGACCCGCTCGACTCGACCTCGCGCCAGCTCGACCCGCACGTGATCGGCGAAGAGCACTACAACACCACGCGCAAGGTGCAGGCGACGCTGCAGCGCTACAAGGAACTGCGCGACATCATCGCGATTCTCGGCATGGACGAGCTCTCGCCCGACGACAAGCTCGCAGTCGCGCGCGCGCGCAAGATCCAGCGCTTCCTGTCGCAGCCGTTCAACGTCGCCGAAGTGTTCACCGGCTCGCCGGGCAAGATCGTCGCGCTCAAGGACACCATCCGCGGGTTCCAGATGATCGTCAACGGCGAGTGCGACCACCTTCCGGAGCAGGCGTTCTACATGGTCGGCACGATCGAGGAAGCCTTCGAGAAGGCCAAGACCCTGCAGTGACCCGGACCACGGGAAAGGGTTAACGGAGAGCGGGCATGCACACGATCCACGTCGACGTCGTCAGCGCCGAGCGCTCGATCTTCGAGGGGCAGGCGGAATTCGTCGCGCTGCCCGGCGAGGCGGGCGAACTGGGCATCTATCCCCAGCACACGCCGCTGATCACTCGCATCAAGCCGGGCGCGGTGCGCATCAAGGTCGCGGGACAGGCCGAGGAAGAGTTCGTGTTCGTCGCGGGCGGCATCCTCGAAGTCCAGCCGAACCGCGTCACGGTGCTGGCCGACACCGCGATCCGCGGGCACGACCTCGACGAGGCGAAGGCGGAAGAAGCCAAGCGCGCGGCCGAAGAGGCGCTCGCCAACCGCGAGGGCGCGATCGACTACGCCAAGGCGCAGGCGGAACTGGCTGCGGCGATCGCGCAGATCGCGGCGCTCAGGAAGCTGCGCCAGCGCAAGTAGGTCGCGCCGGCTCACGACGGCGCGTAGTCCAGCGGCAGCTCGGTCGTGTACTTGATCTCTTCCATCGCGAAGCTCGAATCGACGTCGACGATGCCGCCGGCGCCGATCAGCTTCTTGTAGATCTGGTCGTAGGCTGCGATGTCCGGCACCATGACGCGCAGCAGGTAATCGGTCTGGCCGGCCATCCGGTAGAACTCGGTGACCTCCGGGATCGACGCCACCAGCGAGTGGAAGGTCTCGAACCACGCCAGGTCGTGCCGGTTCGTCCGTATCGCCACGAAGACCGTGACGCCGACCCCGAGGCGGCGCCGGTCGAGCAGCGCGACCCGGCTGCGGATCACCCCCTCCTTCTCCAGCCGCTGAACGCGCCGCCAGCACGGCGTCGCCGTCAGCCCGACGCTGGCGGCGAGCGTGGCCAGCGAGACCGAGGCGTCGCGCTGCAGGGTGCGCAGGATCGCGAGGTCGAGACGGTCGAACCTGTCCATGGAAGGATTTCCTTCTTGCTTGGCACTCGATGGTATTTTCATTCCATTCGGAGCGGCTGTTGACTGAAGAATGAAATCATATTTCAGAGTCGATTGGTATTCTCTTCCGCATGGAGAGTCTGCGTGAAGAAGTCCTTTCCGGGGCCGTCGGCGGCGTTGCGAGGCCGGGCGTCGACACCCGCCTGACGCATGGGGGGCGGGATCCCGCGAGTTTTCACGGCCTGGTCAACATCCCGGCCTGCCGCGGCTCGACGATCGTCGCCCCTTCGCTCGACGAATGGGACGCGCGCAAGCGGCCCGGCAATCCGATGGCGAGCTACGGCCGGTTCGGCAGCCCGCTGTCGCGCGCCTTCGAGCAGACGGTGGCGGACCTCGAAGGCGGGCACGCGGCGATCGTCTTCCCGTCCGGGCTGGCAGCCTGCACCCACGCGCTGCTGTCGCTCGTGCGCCCCGGGGATCATCTGCTGGTCACCGACAGCGTCTACGGACCGGTCCGCTCGTTTGCGCTCGGCGTGCTCCAGCGTCTCGGCGTCGAGGTCGAGTTCTACGACCCGCGCATCGGCGGCGACATCCGGACGCGTCTGCGGCAGAACACACGCGTCGTCTACGTCGAGTCTCCCGGCTCGATCACCTTCGAGATGCAGGACATCGCCGCGATCGCGCAGGAGGCGCATCGCGTCGATGCGTTCGTCGTGATGGACAACACCTGGGCCACGCCGCTGTTCTTCAGGCCGTTCGAGCACGGCGTCGACGTCTCGATCCAGGCGGCGACGAAGTACATCGTCGGCCATTCCGATGCTCTCCTCGGCGTCGCGACGGCGAACCAGGCGACCTGGGACCTGTTGCGCCAGGGTGCGCACGACTTCGGGCAGACCGCGGGGCCCGACGACCTCTATCTCGCGCTGCGCGGCCTGCGCAGCCTCGGGGTGCGGCTGCGGCGCCACCAGGCCGGTGCGCTCGAGGTCGCGCAGTGGCTGAGCGACCACCCGGCGGTCGCTCGGGTGATGCATCCCGCGCTGCCCGGCGATCCGGGCCACGCGCTCTGGCGCCGCGACTACCTCGGGGCCAGCGGGCTGTTCGCCGTGGCGTTGCGGCCGGTGCCGACTGCGCAGCTGCGGTGCTTCTTCGATCGGCTGCAGCTGTTCGGCCTCGGGTTGTCGTGGGGCGGCTACGAGAGCCTGGTGCTGCCGGTCGATCCGCCAGCGCGGGTCTGCGCCCCGTCGCTGCCCGGGCCGCTCGTCAGGATCCACGTCGGCCTCGAGGATCCGGCCGACCTGATCGCCGACCTCGACCAGGCGCTGAAGGCGATGCGGGGGCTTGTCCCGTGCGCGCGCGGGCAGGTTGTATAGTCGTCGTCCGGCCCCGGGCGAGGGCGTGAGGATCGGGAATGGCAAAGCTGAGAATCGAAGGTTCGTTCGTCGCGCTGATCACCCCGTTCAACCGGGACGGCAGCGTCGACTTCGAGGGTTTCCGGACCCTGCTGGCGTTCCAGGAAGCCCATGGCACCAGCGCGGTGCTGATCATGGGATCGACGGGCGAGGTCTCGATGCTGTCGCAGCAGGAGCGGCAGCGCATCATCGTCGAGACGGCGCGCATGAAGACCGGCCGCATGAAGCTCTTCTACGGCTGCACCGGCAACAACACGCAGGCGACGGTCGATCACCTGCGCTTCGCGCAGGCCAACGGCGCCGACGGCGCGATCCTGGCCGCACCGTCCTACATCTGCGCTTCGGAAGCCGACATCGAGGCCTATTTCCTCGAGGCGGCGGACGCGACCGACCTGCCGCTGGGCCTCTACAACAATCCGCCGCGGGTGAAGTCGGACCTGCATTGGGACCATCTGCTGCGGATCTTCCGGCACCCGAACTACGTCGTGCACAAGGAGTCGACGACGCGGGTCGGACAGGTCGCGCAGGTGATCGCCGGCCGCCCCGACGTCTCGGTGATGTGCTGCGATTCGCCGAATCTCGGCCTGGTGGTGCCGACGATGAGTCTCGGCGGCCACGGCACCGCGAACATGTCGGGCAACGTCGCGCCGGCCGAAATGGCGTTGCTGTCTCGCCCGTGGTCGCAGCCCGAGGTGTCGGTCAGCTTTCGTGAAACCTACCTGCGGCTGCTGCCGTTGCTGCACTTCGCGTATTCGGCGATCAATCCGGTCGCGGTCAAGTCGCTGATGAAGGCGCTCGGCCTGCCCGCCGGCGAATTGCGCAAGCCGCTCACGGGGTTGCAGGGCGAAGCGCTGTCGAAGGGGCTGAGGGCGGTTCGCGAGCTGGGCCTCGACCGGAAGTACGGCTGGCGGTCAGCGGCGCTCGAGGCCGCCTGAACGCGATGAGATCACGTGGCGCCGGCTCGGTTCGACCGGGTCGTGCGCTTGCGCAACCGCCCGGGCCGACTCGCCGTCGCAGCGCGCCCGGGCATCGTCCGGAGGAAACATGACGCATTCGAAAAGACGCCTCGCGCTGCGCGCCGCCGCGGGCGCAGCCCTGTTGGCCGTCGCGCCGCTCGCGGGAGCGCAGGCGGCCGAGGCCGGATATCCGTCGCGCCCGATCACGATCGTCGTGCCGCACGCGCCCGGCGGCCCGGTCGACCGGGTCGCGCGGATGTTCGCCGATCACCTGAAGGACGAGCTGAAGCAGCCGGTCGTCGTCCAGAACCGCGCCGGCGCCTCCAGCATGATCGGCGCGGCGTCGGTGGCGCGCTCCGCGCCGGACGGCTACACGCTCTACGTCAACGCGTCGATCCACTCGATCAATCCGCTGCTGCACAAGAAGACCATCGAGTTCGACGCGGTCAAGGACTTCACGGCGATCAGCCTGCTCGCGCAAGGACCGCTCGTCTTCGTGGTGAATCCGGGCGTGCCCGGCGATTCCGCGCGCTCGTTCGCCGATGCGCTGAAGTCCGAGCCGTCGCGCTTCACCTTCGCGACCGGTGGCCACGGCGCCGCCGACCATCTCGCCTCGGCCTACTTCCTCCACGAGATCGGGCTCGCCAGGGTGCCGATCGTGCTGTACAAGGGCGGCGCGCCGGCGCTGCAGGACCTCGTCGGCGGACAGGTGTCGGCGAAGATGGACGCGATCATCACCGCGTTGCCGCTGGTCAAGGGCGGCAAGCTGCGTGCGCTGGCGGTCACCGGCGCGACGCGCAGCCCGCTGCTGCCGGACGTGCCGACGATGCAGGAATCGGGCTTCAAGGACTTCGAGTTCACGTCGTGGTACGGCCTGTGGGCGCCAGCGCGGCTGCCGCAGGCGATCGTCGATCGCCTCGACGCGGCGGCGCGCCGGATCATGGCGCTGCCCGCGGTGCAGCAGAGCCTGTCGAACCAGGGCTTCATGGTCAACTATCGGCCGCCGGCGGGCTTCGCGGCCTTCGTCGACAGCGAGATGGCGCGCTACCAGAAGATCATCAGCGCCGCCGACATCCGGGTCGATTGAGCGCCAGCGTCCATGTCCGACATCGTCGCCTTCATCGGCCTCGGCGCGATGGGCGCGCCGATGGCGGCCAACCTGCTCGCGGCCGGCTTCGCGCTGCGCGTGTTCAACCGCAACCCCGCGCGCACGCGTCCGCTGGCCGAGCGCGGAGCGACGGCCTGCGCGTCGATCGCGGAGGCGGTGCGCGGCGCGCGCTTCGTCGTCTCGATCGTGTCCGATGACGACGCCACGCGCGCGGTGATGCTGGGCGACGCGGGCGTCGTCGCGCACGCCGCCCCCGGCACCGTGATCGTCGACTCGAGCACGAACACGCCGGCGCTGGCGCGCGAGGTCGCGCAAGCCGCGGCGGCGCGCGGGCTCGCCTGCGTCGACGCGCCGGTCTCGGGCAGCGTGCCGCAGGCGCGCGATCGCGAGCTCGTCTTCATGGCGGGCGGGGAGGCGGCCGCGTTCGAAGCGGCGCGGCCGCTGCTCGACGCGATGGGGCGCATGGCGATGCACGTCGGCCCCAGCGGCGCCGGCGCGACGCTGAAGCTCGTCAACAACATGCTGTCGGGCACGCTGACCGCGGCGCTGGCCGAGGCGGTGTCGGTCGCGCAGGCGGCCGGCGTCGATCCGCAGGCCGCGCAGGCGATCCTGGTCGAGGGTCCGTCCGGCTCGCGGCTGACGCGCACGAAGCTGCCGAAGATGCTGGCGCGCGAGTTCTCGCCGCAGTTCCAGCTCGCGCTGATGGAGAAGGACCTGCGCTACTTCCTGGCGCTGGCGCAGCAGGTCGACCGCCCGGCACCGCTCGCGGCGCTGGTGCGCAGCCAATACCAGGCGGCCCGGCGGGCCGGGTTCGGGGCGCTGGACACCAGTGCCCTCGCGGCGCACGTCGCCGGCGAGGGCGCGCCGCCTACTGCCTGACGCCCTCGATCTGGATCAGCAGCCGCACGTCGTCGGGGATGCCGCGGTTGACGCCCCAGCTCATTCCCCACTGGCTGCGCTTGATCGTCACCTCGAAGTCGCCGCCGCACACCCGTGCCTTCTGGACCGGCGAGTCGTAGCAGTTGAAGTTCGTCGCCTTCAGCGTGACGGGTAGCGTCTTGTCGAGCAGCGTCAGGTCGCCGGCGACGGCGCTCACCTTGTCGCCGTCGAAGCTGAACTGCGTGCCGACGAAGCGCGCCTTCGGCACCCGCGCGCTGTCGAAGAAATCGGGGTTTCTCAGGTGCGCGTCGAACGACGCGATGCCGGAGTTCACCGACGCGGTGTCGATCGCGATCTCGGCGCGGCCGGTGCGCGCCTCGCGATCGAGCACCACGAACCCTTCGGTGCGATCGAAGCGCGCGCGCACGGTCGACGTGTTGAAGTGCCGCACCTCGAACATCGTGAACGTGTGCGTCGGTTCGACGACGTAGCGCTCGGGCGCGGCCTGCGCGGGCGCGGAGGCTGCGATCGCTGCGATCGCCGAAGCGGCGACGGCGGCGACGGCGGCGACGCGAGGGAACGGGCGGGCCGGGCGCGCAGTCATCGGAAGCTCTCCTGACGGATTCGATACGGTTCGGTCCAGTATAGTCTCGCGCGCGCCCGCCCGGCGAACTGTGCGCGCCCGCCCGGCGCCGGCGAGTGCGCGTTCAGTCGCGCGGACCGCCCCGCCCGTGTCCGCGGCCGGGGCCCCGGTCGTAGCTGCGGTCGTTGCCGCGATCGGCGCCACGCCCGCGATCGGCTCCCCGACCCCGCCCATTTCCGGCGACGACGTCGTGGTACCAGTTCTCGCGGACGAAATAGACCGGCTGGCCGCACGCGCCGTAGCGGGCGCAATGCTTCGACCAGTTCTTCGCGTGCCCCGGCGGAACGCGCAGGTACTGCGGCGGACCCGCGTACGCGCCCGGCACTCGATGGACGATGACCGGCTCGGCGTGGATGACAGCCGGGCGCGGGAAGCGGCCGATGTCGATGCGGCCGTAGAAGCCGGGTTCGCCGATGCTGACCGAGAGGCCGACGTCGGCGGCGAGCGTGCCGGGCGCCGCGACGGCGAGGGCGGCGGCCAGCAGAGCGAGGCGGGGGGATTTCATCGCGGTGTGCTCCATGAGTCCTGGTGCCGATTGTCCCTCGCTGCAGGGTCGCCGGTGGCGGCGCTGGAGAGCCGAGGCGGCCAGCGGTCGGCGCGAGCCGCCGAGCGCGCGCGGGGCGAGTCCGGCCGCAGTGTTCGCTGACCCCGGGAAATCGTTAACCTGAATAACCATATGGGCGCGATGGCGACCGGCGTCGCCGGATGGCCGCGCGGCAGTTTATCTGTCTGACAGAGAGTGCGCCCCCGGGGTTAGGGGAAAACCCGAATGCAGGGTGCAAGAAAATAGTTAATACTATTAAGTTCTTTCAGCCAGATGCCCACCAGTGCCCCATGACGAAGTCACGCTCCGCAGTTCCCGACCTGCTGCAACACCTCGACCTGATCGAGGTCGGCATCGAGGGGGCGATCGCATCGATCCGGCTCAACCGGCCGGCCAAGCGCAACGCGCTGAGCGATCCGCTGATCGCGCAGCTGCACACCTGCATCGTGAACCTGCCGACGACGGTGCGGGCGATCGTGCTGAGCGGCGCCGGCGATCACTTCTGCGCCGGGCTCGACCTGTCGGAGCTGTCCGAGCACAGCGTGGCCGGCGGGATCGAGCACTCGCGCTCCTGGCACGTGCTGTTCGACCTGATGCAGTTCGGCCGCGCGCCGGTCATCGCGGTGCTGCACGGCGCCGTGGTCGGCGGCGGGCTCGAACTGGCCAGCACAGCGCACATCCGCGTCGCCGAGGACAGCACCATCTACGGGCTGCCCGAGGGCCAGCGCGGCATCTTCGTCGGCGGCAGCGGGTCGGTGCGCGTGCCGCGCCTGATCGGCTACGCACGGATGGCCGACCTGATGCTGACCGGAAGGGTGCTCGACGCCGACGAGGGCCAGCAGGTCGGGTTGTCGCACTACCGGGTGGCGGATGGCCAGGGAATGGCGAAGGCGATGGAGCTGGCGAAGAGAATCGCGTCGAATGCGCCGATGTCGAACTTCGCGGTGATGCACGCGCTGCCGCGCATCGCCGACATGTCGCACAGCGAGGGCCTGTTCGTCGAGTCGCTGATGGCCGCGATCGCGCAGGCCGAACCCGCCGCAAAGGACCGCATGCGCGCGTTCCTGGAGGGCAAGGCAGGGAAGGTGCGCAAGGAATGACGCGCTATCGCCACGCCAGCGTCGGCGGCTGCCTGAGCGTCGAGTGCCGTCCGCTGCCTGGCGGCGGCTGGGTGCTGCGCTCCGCCGAGCCGCTGCAGCCGTACCCGGCGCGTCTCACCGACCGGCTCGAACACTGGGCGCGAGAGGCGCCGCAGCGCACGCTGGTCGCGCGGCGCGAGCGCGGCGGCGACTGGCGGCGCATCTCCCACGCGCAGATGCTCGAGCGCGCGCGCGCGATCGGGCAGGCGCTGGTCGATCGCGGACTCTCGGTCGAACGGCCGGTCGCGATCCTGTCCGGCAACGACCTCGAGCACCTGACGCTCGCGCTGGGCGCGATGTGGGCCGGCGTGCCGTACGTCCCGGTCTCGCCGGCGTACTCGCTGCTGTCGCAGGATCACGCGCGGCTGCGCCACATCCTTGCCAGCACCACGCCGGGCCTGGTCTTCGCGTCGGGGCCGGAGTACGAGCGGGCGATCCGCGCCGTCGTCGATCCGGACATCGAACTCGTGCTTCCCTCGGGGCGGGTCGAAGGCCGCGCGGTCACGCCGTTCGACGCGCTGCTCGCGACGACCCCGGGAACGGGCGTCGACGAGGCGCACGCGCGCGTGAGCGCCGACACGATCGCCAAGTTCCTGTTCACCTCGGGCTCGACGCGCGTGCCGAAAGGCGTCGTCAACACGCACCGGATGCTTTGCTCGAACCAGCAGATCATCGCGCAATCGATGGCGTTCCTCGCCGACGAGCCGCCGGTGCTGGTCGACTGGCTGCCGTGGAACCACACCTTCGGCGGCAACCACAACACCGGCATCGCGATCTACAACGGCGGCACGCTCTACATCGACGACGGCAAGCCGACCGCGCAGGGAATCGCCGAGACGCTGCGCAACCTGCGCGAGATCTCGCCGACGGTCTACTTCAACGTGCCCAAGGGCTTCGAGGAGATCGCCGCCGCGATGCGCGACGACGCGGTGCTGCGCGAGTCGCTGTTCCGGCGCGTCAAGGCGTTCATGTTCGCCGGCGCCAGCCTGTCGCAGCCGGTCTGGGACGAACTCGACCGGCTCGCCGAGCAGACGGTGGGCGAGCGCATCCCGATGATCAGCGGACTCGGCATGACCGAGACCTCGCCGGCGTGCACCTTCGCGCTGCGCGCCGGGGAGGTCGGCTCCGGCCACATCGGGCTGCCGGGCCCCGGGGTCGAGCTGAAGCTCGTGCCGGTCGACGGCAAGGCCGAGATCCGCTTCCGCGGGCCGAACGTCATGCCCGGCTACTGGCGGCTGCCGGAAGCGAGTGCACACGCGTTCGACGACGAAGGCTTCTACTGCACCGGCGACGCCGCGAAGTGGGTCGACCCGGCGGATCCGCAGAAGGGGTTGCTGTTCGACGGGCGCATCGCCGAGGACTTCAAGCTGTCGACCGGCACCTTCGTCAGCGTCGGGCCGCTGCGCGCGCGTGTGATTGCGGCTGGCGCGCCGTGCGTGCAGGATGTGGTGGTGACAGGAATCGATCGCGACGAGGTCGGGATGCTGGTGTTCCCTCGGCTCGACGAATGTCGTCGTCTCGCGGGGCTGGCCGCGGAAGCGCCGGCCGGCGACGTGCTCGGGCATCCGGCGGTGCGCGCGTTTTTCCAGGCGCTGGTCGACCGGATGTGGCACGAAGGCACCGGCAGCGCCACGCGCGTCGCGCGCGCGCGCGTGCTGGCCGAGCCGCCGTCGATCGACCGCGACGAGGTCACCGACAAGGGATCGATCAACCAGAGAGCGGTGCTGCGCAATCGCGCGGAGCTGGTCGAGGCGCTCTACCGGGCGGACGGGACACGCGAAGGCGTCCTGCTGCCCGCGGGAGCGAGTCAAGCAAGCAGGGCCTGACCGGCCCGCAACATGGAGGTAGACAAGGCATGAAGACTGTCGCGAAACTGCTCGCCGCCGGTTTGCTCGCGGGCGCCGCCGTGGGCGCGCACGCCGAGCTCAAGATCGGCGTGATCCTGTCGCTGACCGGACCGGCGTCCGGACTCGGCATCCCGGTCAACAACGGATTCAAGATCTGGCCCGACACGATCGCCGGACAGAAGGTGAAGATGATCGTGCTCGACGACGCGACCGATCCGACCACCGGCGTGAAGAACGCGCGCCGCCTGGTCACCGAGGAGAAGGTCGACGTGATCCTGGGCTCGTCGACGACGCCGATCTCGGTCGCGATGGCCGACGTGGCGATCGAGTCGGAGACGCTGCAGATCGCGATCTCGCCGCCGCCGCTGCCGCCCGAGAAGGAGAAATGGACCTTCCGGATGGCGCCGCTCGCGGCCGTGCACGCCAACACGATGGTCGAGCACATGAAGAAGCAGGGCGTCAAGACGATCGGCTTCCTCGGCTATGCCGACGCCTACGGCGAGAGCTGGCTGAAGGACACGACCCCGATCGCCGAGCGCGCCGGCATGAAGATCGGTCCGGTCGAGCGCTTCCAGCGCACCGACACCAGCGTGACCGCGCAGGCGCTCAAGCTGGCGGCCGCCAATCCGGACGCGATCCTGATCGTCGCGTCGGGTTCGGGCGCCGCGATGCCGCACATCGCGCTGATCGAGCGCGGCTACAAGGGCAAGATCTACCAGACGCCGGCGGCGGCCACGCCCGACCTGATGCGGATCGGCGGCAAGCTCGTCGAGGGCGCGTACGTCGTCTGCGGGCCCGCGACGGTTGCGGAGCAACTGCCCGACACCCATCCCTCGAAGAAGGCGGCGCTCGACTACGTGACCAAGTACGACAAGCAGTACGGCGCCGGCAAGCGCAACCAGTTCGCCGGCCACTCGTACGACACGCTGCAGGTGCTCGAGAAGGTCGTGCCGATGGCGATGAAGAAGGGCCAGCCGGGGACGAAGGAGTTCCGCGCGGCGCTGCGCGACGCGATGGAGAACTTCGGGCCGTTGGCGGTCTCGCATGGCGTGCTGAACTTCACGAAGACCGACCACTGGGGTTTTGCGCCCGAGAGCCCGGTGATCCTGAAGGTCGTCAACGGCGACTGGCAGGTCCAGAAGTAAGCGGCGCCCGGCGGCGGGGAGCGGCACGGTGGATCTTTCGGTTGCGGGCATCCTGGTGCTCGACGGCGTGACCAACGGCGCGGTCTACGCGCTGCTGGGCGTCGCCACCGTGCTGCTGTTCGCCGTCACGCGGGTGCTGTTCATCCCGCAGGGCGAGTACGTCGCGTTCGCCGCCCTCACGGTCGGGTTGTTCCAGACCGGCGAGGTGCCGGGGTCGGTGTGGTTCCTGCTGTTCCTGGCCGGCGCCGCCGCGCTGCTCGACCTGGTCGAGGACCTGCGTGCGCGCCGGAAGGCGGCCGCCATCGCGCGGAGGGCGCTGCGCACGCTGGCGTTTCCGATCGTGATCTCCGCGCTCGCGGTGTGGCTGGCGCCGCAGAAGCCGCCGCTGCTGGTGCAGGCGCTGCTGACGCTGGGGCTCGTCACGCCGTTCGGGCCGCTGATCTACCGGCTCGCCTTCCAGTCGCTGGCCGAGGCCAGCGTGCTCGCGCTGCTGATCGTGTCGGTCGGCGTGCATTTCGCGCTGGTCGGGCTCGGGTTGTTCTTCTTCGGCGCCGAGGGCTTCCGCAACCCGAGCTTCTGGGACGCGCGCTTCTCGCTCGGCGCGGTGTCGGTGTCGGGCCAGGCAATCATCATCGTCGCCGTCACGCTCGCGCTGATCGTCATGCTGTGGCTGTTCTTCGAGCGCACGCTGCACGGCAAGGCGCTGCGCGCCACCGCGGTCAACCAGCTCGGCGCGCGCCTGATGGGCATCTCGAGCCGGACTTCGGGCCGGCTGTCGTTCACGATGGCCGCCTTCATCGGCGCGCTGTCGGGGCTGCTGATCGGCCCGACGACCACGATCTTCTTCGACAGCGGCTTCCTGATCGGCCTCAAGGGCTTTGTCGCCGCGGTCTTCGCGGGGTTGTCGAGCTATCCCGGCGCGATGGCCGGCGCGCTGATCGTCGGCCTCGTCGAGGCGTTCGGCTCGTTCTGGGCCAGCGCGTTCAAGGAGGTGATCGTGTTCACCTTCATCCTGCCGATCATCTTCTGGCGCTCGCTGACCGATCCTCACGTCGATGAAGACTGAAGCTGTCGATTCCGCCGCGGCGGGCGTTGCCGGCGCGCCGGCGCGCCGAGCGGCACGCCGCGCGCTCCTGGTCGCCTTCGTCGCGCTGGCGTTCGTCCTGCCGCAGCTGCCGGTGCCGGACTTCTGGATCACGCAGGCCAACTACATCGGCCTGTACGCGCTGGTCGCGATGGGGTTGGTGCTGCTCATCGGCGTGGTCGGCCTGACCTCGTTCGGGCAGGCCGCGTTCGTCGGCATCGGCGCGTACACGACGGCGGTGCTGGCGACGGCCCTCGGCCTGTCGCCGTGGCTCAACCTGCTGATCGGACTCGCGCTCACCTGCGCCAGCGCGCTGGTGCTGGGCTGGGTCACGCTGCGGCTCAGCGGTCACTACCTGCCGCTGGCGACGATTGCGTGGTGCCTGGCGCTGAACTACTCGATGGCGAACATGGAGTGGCTCGGCAAGTTCGACGGCATCCTCGGCGTGCCGCCGATCGCGATCGGCGCGATCGACTTCACCGAGGGCCGCAACATCTACTACCTGATCTGGGGCGCGGCGCTGCTGGGGGCGGCGGCGCTGATCAACCTGCTCGATTCGCGGCCCGGGCGCGCGATCCGCGCGCTCAACGGCGGCGTTCCGATGGCCGAGGCGATGGGCATCCCGACCTTCCGCTACAAGGTCCAGGTGTTCGTCATCGCGGCGCTGCTGGCGGCCGTCTCCGGTTGGCTGTTCGCGCACTTCCAGCGCTCGGTGAACCCGTCGCCGTTCGGCATCAAGTGGGGCATCGAGTACCTGGTCATGGCGGTGATCGGGGGCATCGGCAACGTCTGGGGGGCGTTTGCCGGCGCGACCGTCGTCAAGATCATCGAGGACCAGTTGCAGGTGATCCTGCCGCGGCTGACCGGCACCACCGGCAATTTCGAGACCATCGTGTTCGGCATCGGGCTCGTGCTGATGCTGAAGTACGCGCCGCAGGGGCTGTGGCCGTTCCTGTCGAAGTGGGCGCCGGCGCCGCAGCGCGCGCGCGACTGGGACACCGCGTCGGCTTTCCCCGAGCGCGAACGGCCGCAACGCGGCTCGTTGCTGCTCGAGGTCGAGCGGGTGCGCAAGCAGTTCGGCGGGCTCGTTGCCGTCAACGACGTGAGCTTCGAGTTGCGCGCCGGCGAGATCCTCGGCCTGATCGGGCCCAACGGCGCCGGCAAGTCGACCACCTTCAACCTCGTCACCGGCACGCTCCCGAAGACCGCCGGGGCGGTGCGCTTCCGCGGCGAGGACATCAGCGCGCTGCGCGCGCGCGAGATCGCGCGGCGCGGCGTCTCGCGCACCTTCCAGCACGTGCGGATGATGCCGGCGATGACGGTGCTCGAGAACGTCGCACTCGGCGGCTGGCAGCGCGGCCACAGCGGTGCGCTCGCCGCGATGCTGCGCCTTGACCGCGCCGAGGAGCGGCGCATGTTCCGCGAGGCCGAGCGCGAGCTCGCGCGGATCGGCATGGCGGACCAGATGCACGAGCTCGCGGGCAACCTGCCGCTCGGGCGCCAGCGGCTGATGGAGATCGCGCGCGCGCTGTGCACCGATCCCGTGCTGCTGCTGCTCGACGAGCCGGCCGCGGGGCTGCGCCACCGCGAGAAGAAGGCGCTCGCCGAAGTGCTGCGCCAGCTCCGGGCCGAGGGCATGACGCTGCTGCTGGTCGAGCACGACATGGACTTCGTGATGAACCTGACCGACCGGATCGTCGTCATGGAGTACGGGACGAAGCTGATGGAAGGCACGCCGGCCGAGGTGCAGGCGAGTCCGGCGGTGCGCGCCGCCTATCTCGGCACCGAGCACTGACGTGGGCGAATCGATCCGCGACCTGCTGCGCGTCGACGACCTGCACGCCGGCTACGGCAAGGCCGAGGTGCTGTCGGGCCTGTCGCTGCGCGCCGCGCAAGGCGGCGTCGTGACCGTGATCGGGCCGAACGGCGCCGGCAAGTCGACGCTGCTCAACGCGCTGATGGGCGTGCTGCGCACGCGTGGCACGATCGCCTACGACGGCCGCGAGCTCGGCGACACCCCGCTCGAGGAGCGGGTCGCGCTCGGGATGGCGCTGGTGCCCGAGACGCGCGCGCTGTTCGGCAGCATGTCGGTCGAGGACAACCTGCTGCTCGGCGGCTGGCGGCTGCGCGCACGGCGCCAGCGCGCCGACGAGGGGCTCGAGCGCGTCTACGAGTTGTTCCCGCGCCTGAAGGAGCGCCGCGCGCAACTCGCCGGCACGCTGTCGGGCGGCGAGCGGCAGATGCTGGCGATCGCGCGCGCGCTGATCGGCGAACCGCAGCTGCTGATGCTCGACGAGCCCAGCCTCGGGCTCGCGCCGCTGATCGTGCGCGACATCTTCGAGATCATCAAGGGCCTGCGCCAGACCGGCGTCACGATCCTCGTGGTCGAACAGAACGCGCGCGCCGCGCTCGAGGTCGCCGACTACGGCTACGTCCTCGAGACCGGCGAGATCGTGCTCGAGGGGCCGGCGGCCGAGCTCGCGCATGATCCGCGCGTCGTCGAAACGTATCTCGGCGCCGGCGCCGGACGGCGCGACGACTGAACGCCATGTGGCGCTACGAGCCGCCGCTGCGCGACCTGCGCTTCGTGCTCGAAGAAGTTCTCGAGGCGCCGGCGCAGTGGGCGTCGCTGGGCGTATTCGCTGATCTCGACGCGCAGACCGCGCGCAGCGTGCTCGACGAGGCGGGGCGCTTCGCCGCCGAGGTCCTGGCGCCGACCAACGCCGAGGGCGACCTGCACGGCTGCGGTTTCGACGACGGCTGCGTGAGCACGCCGCCCGGCTTCCGCGCGGCCTACGAGGCGTTTCGCGCCGCCGGCTGGCCGTCGCTCGCCTGCGACCCCGCCTGGGGCGGCCAGGGACTGCCGCAGCTGCTGCTGGTGGCGCTCAACGAGATGTTGAACAGCGCGAACCATGCGTGGAACATGTATCCCGGCATCGCGCACGGCGCCTACGAGACGCTGCGCGCGCACGCGACGCCGGAGCTGCAGCAACGCTACCTGCCGTCGCTCGTCAGCGGCGAATGGCTGGCGACGATGTGCCTCACCGAGCCGCATGCGGGCACCGACCTGGGCTTGCTGCGCGCGCGCGCCGAGTCGGTCGACGGCGTGGCGCGCCCGGGCTGCGAGGTGCGGGTCAGCGGCGCGAAGATCTTCATCTCCGGCGGCGAGCAGGACCTGACGCCGAACGTGATGCACCTCGTGCTGGCCCGGCTGCCGGACGCGCCGCCGGGCAGCAAGGGGATCTCGCTGTTGCTGGTGCCGAAGCTGCTGCCCGATGGCACCCGCAACGCGGTCCATTGCGACGGCATCGAGCACAAGATGGGCCTCGCCGGCAGCGCGACCTGCGCGATGCGCTTCGACAACGCCGTCGGCTGGCTGGTCGGCGAGCCGCATCGCGGACTGCCGGCGATGTTCATCATGATGAACTCGGCGCGCCTGCTGGTCGGCATGCAGGGCGTCGGGCACCTCGAGATGGCGAGCCAGAACGCGCGCCGCTACGCGCTCGAGCGTGCGCAGTCGCGCGCTCCCGCGCGCCCGCCGGGTGCCGCAGCCGGCCCGGCCGATCCGATCGCGCTGCACCCGGCGATGCGGCGCACGCTGTGGACGCTGCGTGCGCTCGCCGAGGGGCTGCGCGTGCTCGCGTATCGCGCGGGGCAACTGCTCGACGACGCCGAGCACCACCCCGACGCGGCCGCGCGCGAGCGCGCGCACGAGCTGGCCGCGCTGCTGACGCCCGTGCTCAAGGCCTTCGGCACCGAGGCCGGGCACCACGGTGCGGATGCGGCGCTGCAGGTGTGGGGCGGGCACGGGTTCGTGCGCGGCAGCGGCATCGAGCAGTCGGTGCGCGACAGCCGCGTGTCGATGATCTACGAGGGAACCAACGAGATCCAGGCGATCGACCTCCTGGTGCGCAAGCTGCTCGACGGCAGCGGGCGCCGCCTGGCGCTGCTGCTGGAAGAAGTGCGCGCGGAGGCGGCGCTGTGCGAGGGCGACGCGCGCGTCGCCGACCTCGGCGCCGCGCTGCGCATGCACGCGCAGGCGCTGGCGGCCACGACGGTGATGCTCGAGGCCGCGCGCCGCGACGACCCCGAGCGGCCGTACCGGGTCGCCGACGACTACCTGCGCGCCGCCGGCCTGCTGCTGACGGGCTGGGCCTGGGCGCGCTCGGCGCGCGTCGCGAGCCGCCACGCCGGCGACGCGTGGTACGACGACAAGCTCGCGACCGCGCGCTTCGGCATGCGCTGGCTGCTGCCCGAGATCGCGTGGCGGCTGCAGCGCGTCGGCGACGCCGGCGCAATGTTGCCGTGGGTGCGCGGATGAGCCCGCGTGGCGCCGACGCGCCCGAGCCTGGGGAGGGCCGCCAGCTCGACCAGTCGTGCATGCAGCACTCGCTCGGCTACCAGCTCGCGCAGGCGAACATCCCGATGCGCAAGGTCTTCGTGCGCAACATCGGCGAGCCGCTGCAACTGAGCACGGTCGAGTTCACCGTGCTCTCGCTGGTGGCGAACAACGTCGACGTGACGCAGAAGCAGCTGTCGCAGGCGCTGGCCGTCTCGGCGCCGAACATCACGATGCTGCTCGACCGGCTCGAGCAGCGCCAGCTGCTGACCCGCGAGCGCAGCGAATCGGACCGGCGCTCGCAGCACATCCGCCTCACGCGCAAGGGCGCGGCGCTGGCCGACAAGGCGATGCGGGTCTCGCTGACGATGGAGCGCGACGCGCTGCGCCACCTCAGCGAAGGCGAGAACACGATCCTGATCGAGCTGCTGCAGAAGGTTGCCCGCCATCGGCGGGTGTGAGCGGCGGCGACGCCGCTGCCGTGGACTGCGCCGAGACGGGTCAGCGCCCGGCGCGGCCGGCCGGCGCGGATCCGGCCGAAGCGGAAGCGGCCGAAGCGGATCCGGCCGAAGCGAAACCGGCAAGCGGCACGCGCACGCAGGCGACCGTGCCGCCGCCGTGGCGCGCGGCGAGCGCCACGGTCCAGCCGTTGGCGGCGGCGAGCTGGCGTGCGATCGCCAGCCCCAGTCCGCTGCCGCCGGTACGGTGGCTGCGCGACGGCTCCAGCCGGTAGAAGGGCCGGAACACCGCCTCGCGCTCGCCCTCCGGAATCCCCGGGCCGCGGTCGAGCACGCAGATCTCGACGCCGCCGTCGCCGACCCGGTATTCGATCTCGATCGGCTGCCCGCTGCCGTAGCGGACCGCGTTGTCGACGAGGTTCGACAGGATGCGGCGCAGCGCGAGCGGCCGCGCGCGCAGGCGGCAGTCGGGCCCCTTGCGGCCGCGAATCTCGGCGCCGGTATGCGCATGCTCGGCGGCGACCTGCGACAGCAGGTCGCACAAGTCGAACTCGCTGGTCTCCTGTTCGGCGAAGTCGCGACTGACTTCGAGGCAGCGCGCGATCAGCTCGTTCATCGCGTCGACGTCGCGCATCACGCGCTCGATCAGGTCGCGCTCGGGCTTCTCCGACAGCATGCCGAGCGCGAGCGAGATGCGCGCGAGCGGCGTGCGCAGGTCGTGCGAGATGCCGGCCAGCAGCGTGGTGCGATTCGCGACCAGCTCCTCGACCTGCTCGCTCATCCGGTTGAACTCGCGCGCGAGCGCGGCGAGCTCCGCCGGTCCGGTCTCGGGCAGCGGATCCGGCCGCCTGCCCTGCCCGATCCCCTGCGCGGCTCGCGCCAGCCGCTCCAGCGGCGCGATCAGCCAGCGCGCGAGCCAGGCCGACGTGACCAGCGCGACGGCCACTCCCACCGACAGGATCAGAAGCATCGCGAACCAGGGCCGGACGTCGACCCGGCTGGCGGGAAAGCCGATCCGCACGGTGTCGCCCTGCGCGCGCAGGTCGGCCCAGAACCACTCGGCACCGTCGGGCTCGCGGCTCGAGCGCAGTGCGACCGGGCCGCCGCTGCGCTCGCTCAGCGCGGCCTCGAGCAGGCCGAAGTAAGGCAGCAGCCGCGTGAACTCCGCCGCTTCGCCGCGCGGCTCCTGGACGCGCAGCCGGTGCTCGCGGCCCAGGCGCTGCTGCAACGCCGGCCGCTCGGCGGCGGGCGCCGCCTGCCACGCGCGCGCGCTGTCGATCATCAGCGCGGCGAAGTCTCCGGTCGCGTGGCGTCCGAGCGGCATCAACGCGAACCAGGCGACAACGGCGATCGTGAAGACCTGGAAGACGAACGACACCAGCGCGATCACCAGCGCGGTGCGCCCGAACAGCGAACCCGCCTGCCTCATCCGCGCCCGCGCGGTGTTCCCGGCGAAAAGAGGTAGCCCTCCCCGCGCACCGTGCGCAGGTAGGTCGGGTGCGCCGGATCGGGCTCGATCTTGCGCCGCAACCGGGTGACCCGCACGTCCACCATGCGGTCGAAGGACGCGTGCTCCGCCCCCTTCAGCAGGTCGACCAGCGCGTCGCGGCCGAGCACCCGCCCCGGATGGTTCAGCAGCACCTCGAGCAGCTGGAACTCGGCGCCCGAGAGCTCGATCTCCTCGCCGTTGCGGGTGAGCCGGCGCTCCTGCAGGTCGACTGCGAACGGGCCGAAATGCCGGAAGCGACCCGGCTCGTTGGGCACGTGCCGCCGCCTCAGCACGGCCGCGATGCGCGCCAGCAGTTCGCGATGGCTGAACGGCTTGGGCAGGTAGTCGTCGGCGCCGATCTCGAGGCCGACGACGCGGTCGATCTCCTCGCCGCGTGCCGACAGCATGATGATCGGCGGCCCGCCGCGGGCGCCGAGGTCGCGCGCGATCGACAGTCCGTCCTCGCCCGGCAGCATCACGTCGAGCAGCAGCAGGTCGAAGGGCTCGCTCGCGAGCCGGCGCCGCAGTGCCGCGCCGTCGGCGACGCCGC
>JANJTK010000122.1 GCA_024711155.1 Burkholderiaceae bacterium | reverse complement strand
CGAGAAGGGCATGAAGGGCCTGTCGGCACCGGCGATCCACGGCAAGGTGGGCCTGCGGGCCTCGATCACCGGCGAGATCGTGATGGACCAGGTGCCGGTGTCCGACGAGCAGCTGATGCCCGGCGTCGAGGGCCTGAAGGGACCGTTCACCTGCCTGAACAGCGCGCGCTACGGCATCGCATGGGGCGCGCTGGGCGCGGCCGAGGACTGCTGGCACCGCGCGCGCCAGTACGTGCTCGACCGCAAGCAGTTCGGCCGCCCGCTGGCGGCCAACCTGCTGATACAGAAGAAGCTCGCCGACATGCAGACCGAGATCACGCTCGGGTTGCAGGGCTGCCTGCGGCTCGGGCGCATGAAGGACGAGGGCACGGCCGCAGTCGAGATCACGTCGATCATGAAGCGCAACTCGTGCGGCAAGTCGCTCGACATTGCGCGCATGGCGCGCGACATGATGGGCGGCAACGGCATCTCCGACGAGTTCGGGGTGGCGCGGCACATGGTCAACCTCGAGGTGGTCAACACCTACGAGGGCACGCACGACATCCACGCGCTGATCCTCGGGCGCGCGCAGACCGGCATCCAGGCGTTCTCCTGAGCGGCGGGGCGGCGCGGCTGGAAATGACAAGGCCCCGCATCCGCGGGGCCTTTCCTCGAGGCGTGGTCGCCCGGCGGGTCAGTGCCGTTGGCGCCGACGAGCAGATGCTCCCAGACTCGCCAACGCAAGGCCGACCAGCGCCAGGGTGCCGGGCTCGGGGACATTGGTGCGAACGCCGCCCTGGAAGTCGAAGACGTTGTCGTCATAATCCTTGTCGCCACCGCCGTACAGGTCTTCGAATCCCACCCGCAACCAGCCCGCGCGCGCCGTGCTGTCGATGGCGCCGTGGACCAGACCATCCGGGTTGCGGGAACCCGGGCCGAGTTTGTACGTGTCACCGGTGTTGGTGACATAGATGCCGAACAGGAGCTCGTCACCGATGTTGTGATCCACGTCCAATGCGGCGCTTGTGAGAGTGACGGTTGTGCCGACCGGATTGCCGTTTGGTGCGTTGTAGGCGATGAACGTGCTGGTGGCTCCACGGTAGAGACGCAGTTCACTCAGGTATCCGGCGGTCGAGCCTTGGACCTCAATCGTCACGTCGCCCCCCTGCCAGTAAAGCTGCGCGCCCAGAACTGGCGCAGCCACGGCGCAAGTACCGCTGCTCAAGCCGATGACAGCCGCCAAGGCCGCCAAAGTGCGTCGGCCGCTACGTAACAAGGATCCACGGGGCATTGTCGTTCTCCTGTGCGTTGTTCTTCGTGCGATTGATAAGCAAGCCTTATGCCAACTTGAAAACCGATCGGACTTTCAAGACGTTGGCGTCGCCTTCGATCACCCGTTGCGACAGCAGTGTCAAGGATGCCGACGTGTCGTTCTTCCACCATCACGGTGTCGGCCCGCGCGTCCGGCTGCCGCCCCTCGACAGCCGCGACAGCTCGCCAGGCGCAGGCGCTATGCCGCCCGGCGTCGAGGCGCACCGCCAGGCGGCGACCTCGCTGGGCCACTACAAAACGATGCATTTTCGGCCGTGGAACGCATTCCACGGCGCAAAGTGCATCGTTCTGTAGCGGCGCCACGGCACCCTCGCCAGGCACGCCGTGCTCGGGTACCTGGGCAACAACACAGGCACGCCGCTACGCGTAGGCGCTGCGCGAGCCCGGCGCTGGCCACCCCGGGGCGCCCGCGCTGCGCCGGCCCGCGCAGCGCCTACGCGTAGCGGCGCGCGATGGACTCCGCGATGCAGACCGGCCGCTCACTGCCCTTGCGCTCGACCGTGACCTCCGTCGTCACCTGCACCCCGCCACCGGCCACGTCCTCCACCGCCACCAGCCGGAACCGCCCTCGCAGCTCGCTGCCCGCCGGCACCGGCGCAGTGAAGCGCACGCGGTTCAGACCGTAGTTCACGCTCATCCGCAGGTTGCGGAATTCGATCGCGCTGTCGGCGAACAGCGGCAACATCGACAGCGTCAGGTAGCCGTGCGCGATCGTCGTCCCGAAGGGCCCGCTCGCCGCGCGCACCGGGTCGACGTGGATCCACTGGCGGTCGCCGGTCGCTTCGGCGAACTGGTCGATGCGCTGCTGCGTCACCGTCACCCAGTCGCTGACCGCGATCTCCTGCCCGAGCAGCGGGCGCAACTCGTCGAGGCTCTCGAACACGCGCATCGCTGGCTCCGGTATCACCGCTTCAGTCGCACGGAATCAGCCGCGCAGCTTGAAGCGCTGGATCTTGCCGGTCGCGGTCTTCGGCAGTTCGTCGACGAACTCGACCCAGCGCGGGTACTTGAACGGCGCCAGCTTGTCCTTGACGTACGAGCGCAGCTCTTCCGCGAGTTGCGGCGACCCGGTGCCCGGCGCCTTCAGCACCACGTAGGCCTTCGGCTTGATGAGCCGATCGTCGTCGGGCACGCCGACGACGGCGGCCTCGAGCACTGCCGGATGCGACGCGACGGCCGACTCGACCTCGAACGGGGAGACGTATTGTCCGCTCACCTTCAGCATGTCGTCGGAGCGGCCCGCGTAGGTGTAGTAGCCGTCGACGTCGACCGAGTACTTGTCGCCGCTGCGCGTCCATTCGCCCTGGAAGGTCTGTCTCGTCTTCTCGCGCTGGTTCCAGTACATCGCGGCCGACGACGGGCCGCTGATGTAGAGGTCGCCGACTTCGCCCGGCGCAACCTCGTGGCCGTCCTCGCCGACCAGCCTCAGCGCATAGCCGGGCACCGGCTTGCCGGTGGTGCCGTAGCGCACTTCGCCGGCTCGGTTCGACAGGAACACGTGCAGCATTTCGGTCGAGCCGATGCCGTCGAGGATCTCGACCCCGGTGCGCTCGGTGAAGGCGGCGCCCACGCGCGCGGGCAGCGCCTCGCCGGCCGAAGTCGCGACGCGCAGCCCGAGTTGCGCGCGTGGCGGAAACGCGGTGCTCGCGAGCATGCCGGCGAACAGCGTCGGCACGCCGTAGAACACGGTCGGACGCGCGCGCAACTGCGCGAGCGCGGCGGGCGCGTCGCCGGTGAGCCGCGCGAACACGGCCTCGGGCGTCGGCCGCTCGGCCATCAGCACCGTCGTCGCGCCGACTGCCAGCGGGAAGGTCAGGCCGTTGCCGAGTCCGTAAGCGAAGAAGAGCTTCGCGGCGCTGAACACGAGATCGCTCTCGGAGATGCCGATCACCGGGCGTGCGAACAGTTCGGCCGTCTGCACCAGGCTCGAGTGCACGTGCACGGTGCCCTTGGGCGCGCCGGTCGAGCCGGACGAGTAGAGCCAGAAGCAGGGCTCGTCGGCGACGGTGTCGGCCGGATCGAATTCGTCGCGGCCGGCGGCGAGCAGCGTCTCGAATTCGTCGGCTGCGGCGGGCCGGCCGGTGCCGGGCGCCGCCGACACGACGGTGCGCTCGAGCGTCGGCACGCGCGCGGCGAGCCCCTCGAACGACGGCAGCAACGCCTGCGAAACGAACAGCACCCGCGCGCGCGAGTCGCGCAGCATGTACTCGTAGTCCTGCGGCTTGAGCAGCGTGTTGACGGCCACCGGCACCACGCCCGCCTTGATCGCGCCGAGGAACGCCACCGGCCAGTCGACCGAGTCGAGCAGGCACACCATCACGCGGTCCTCGGCGCGCAGCCCCAGGCCCGCCAGCGCCGACGCGAAGCGGTTGACGCGGCGCGCGAGCTCCGCATAGGTGCAGCTGCCGCGATCGTCGACGTAGGCGAGCTTGCCGCCGCGCCCGGCGCGCAGGTTGCGTTCGATCAGGTCGTGCGCCGCGTTGTAGCTGCGCGGCACCTCCACCCGCGGCGGCTGCGCCGAATGGTCTGCTTTCGAGAGCTCTGCCACTTCGTGTCTCCTCGGGTTCGGCAAGCCGATGCGATTATCGCGCCGATCGCGCCGGCGCCGACGCTTCGGCCGGACTGGCGGCCGCGATCACGTCGAGCAGCCGCGTCAGGCTGGCCGCCTCGCTCGCGCCGGTCGTGTCGACCGCCGCGTCGGCAAGCGCGTAGAGCCGGTCGCGCTGGCGCAGGATCGTGCGCAGCTCGGCCATCGCGTGGTCGCGCCCATGCATCGGCCGCAGGTCGCCCTGCGCGATCACGCGATCCATGTGCTCCTCGGGCGACGCTTTCAGCCAGATCGTCAGGCAGCGCTCGCGCAGCAGTTCGTAAGTGCGCGACTCGAGGACCAGCGAGCCGCCAGTGGCGACCACGCAGCGGCGATGCGTGCGCGTGAGTCGCTCGAGCACGCGCCGCTCGGCCTCGCGATAGGTGTCCTGGCCGTACATCGAGAAGATGCTCTCGAGGCCGGCCCCGAGTTCGCGCTCGATCTGCTGGTCGAGTTCGAAGAACGGCACCTTGAGCCGCGCCGCGAGGCGCGCGCCCAGCGTCGACTTGCCCGCTCCGCGCAACCCGACCAGCGCGACGCGGCGCACGCGCTCGCGGCTCGCCTCGCCGAAGCGCTGCTGCAGGGCCTGCACCGCCTGCCGCCGCTGCCCGGGTTCGAGCGCGCGCAGCACTTCGACCGCGGCCATCGTCTCGGTGTCGGCGCCCTGGTCGCTCAGCAACTGGCCGAGCGTGCACTGCAGTGCCTGCGCGACGCGCCGGATCAGCAGGATCGAGATGTTGCCGTCGCCCGACTCGAGCTGTGCCAGATAGCGCTCGGAGAGCCCGGACAGGACGGCGAGCCGCCTGCGCGTCAACTCGAGTTCGTCGCGCCGGTCGCGCACGCGCTTGCCGAGTGCGGCGAGGAACTCCGCCTCGTCGGGAGATTTGCCCTGCGCCGGCGTTGCCATGCAAGATAGGGTCGTGTTTGAGATCGACGTGCACTATAGCGCATGAGCGCGCCGACGGACGGGAATCCTCGCGCCGACGCCGTGGCGGTCGACGGTGCGTCGATCGAGTGCCGCTTCGTCGGCGAGCGCAACGCGCACGCGCCCGCGCTCGTGTTCCTGCACGAGGGACTCGGCAGCGCGTCGCTGTGGCGCGACTTTCCCGGGCGGCTGTGCGCGCGCGCCGGATTGCCGGGCGTCGTGTGCTCGCGCCGCGGCTACGGCCGCTCGTCGCCGCACCGGCACGACCCGGGGCCGGATTTCATGCACGAGGAAGCCACGATCGCGCTGCCGGCGCTGCTGCGCGCGCTCGGCGTCGAGCGTCCGATCCTGTTCGGCCACAGTGACGGCGCCTCGATCGCGCTGATCCACGCCGGCACGTTTCCGGGGCAGGCGCGCGCGGTCGTCGCGCTCGCGCCGCACCTGTTCGTCGAGCCGGTGTGCGTCGAGTCGATCGCAACGCTTGCGCGCGCCTACCGCTCCTCGGGCCTGCGCGAGCGGCTCGCGCGCCACCACGACGACGCCGACGCGACCTTCCGCGCCTGGTCGGGCGTCTGGCTGTCGCCGCAGTTCGCCGGCTGGAACATCGAGCGCGAGGTCGCCGCGTCACGCTGTCCGGTCCTGGCCATCCAGGGCGAAGACGACCAGTACGGCACCTTGCGGCAGATCGACCGCATCGCCGAGCTGCGACCCGGCACGCAGCTGCTGAAGCTTTCCGGCTGCCGCCACAGCCCGCACCTCGACCGGCCCGAGGACGTGATCGACGCGACCGTGCGCTTCCTTGGCGGCCTGGGCCTCGCGCAGGAATCACCGCCGGCTTGACCGGACTCCGGGTCACCGCGCATCGCGAGCGTCTATCATCGGCGCATCCGGTCCGAAGGAGGTTTCGATGCGCGTGCTCTGCGGTACCGATTTCAGCGATCGCTGCGACGCGGCTGCGGAGTTCGGCGCCCTGCTCGCGCACCGCAGCGGCGGCGACCTCACGCTGGTGCACGCGCTCGACACGCGCAGCCTCGCGCTCGGCCCGGCCGCCGTGCTCGACGCGCTCGACCGCGGTGCGCGCGAGCGGCTCGAAGGCACCGCCGTGCGCCTGCGCGCGCTCGGCGCGCGGGTCTCGGTGGAAGTTCCCGCCGGCTGGCCCGACGAGGCGCTGCTCGCCGAAGCGACGCGCCACGACAACCCGCTGCTGATCCTGCCCGCGATCGGCCGGCGCGACGGCGCCGGCGTGCGGCTCGGCAAGACCTGCGAGCGCGTCCTGCGCCGCAGCGAGTCGCCGCTGCTGGTGCTGCGCGACGCGTCTCCCCTGCTCGCCTGGATGCGCGGCGAGCGCGCGCTGCGGATGCTGATCGCCTACGACTTCACGCCGCAGGCCGACGCGGCGGTGCTGTTCGCCGAGCGGCTGGCCGAGCTGGGCGCCTGCCAGCCGATCGCCGCCTACGTCGACGACCCGCAGCGCGAGGCCGCGCGCATGGGCCTGCTCGACACGCCCGTCGAATCGCAGCAACGCCTGCGCGACGAGATCGCGCGGCGCGTCGCGCGCGCCGTGCCCGCGCTGCCGATCGAGGTCGTGATCTCGGCGCACGACGGCGACCCCGGAGCGCGGCTCGCGCATCTCGCCGAGCGCGAGCAGGCCGACCTCGTCGTCGTCGGTTCGCACCAGCGCGGCGCGGTCGAACGGTTGTTCACCGGGTCGGTCGCGCTCGACCTGCTGCGCGACGCGTCGACCAACGTGCTGGTCGTCCCCGGCGCGCACCTCGCGCCGGTGTCGCAGCTGCCGCCGTCGGTGCGGCGGGTTCTGGCCGCGACCGACCTGTCGGCGGTCGGCAATCGCGCCGTCGCCTACGCGCTCGCGGTGGCTCCGGCCGACGGCGAAGTCATCGTCGTGCACGTCGTGAACCCGGGGCTGATGCGAGACGGCCAGTTCGGGCGGCCTTCGCACGCGTCGTTCCAGGCCGGGCACGCCGCCGTTCTCGCGCAGCGCCGCGCCGAACTCGAAGCGCTGGTGCGCGACCGCGCCGGCGGGCGCACGGTGCGCATCGAGATCGTCGAGCACGATCGCTCCGAGCGCGGAATCGTCGAGACGATCGAGCGCGAGGCGCCCGACCTGGTCTGCGTCGGCTCACTCGGGCGCACCGGCGCCCGCGCGGCGGTGCTCGGATCGACCGCGCAAGCGGTCATCCGCGGCTGCAGCCGGCCGCTGCTGCTCGTGCAGCCGCAGGATCGCTGAAGAGCGGGCTCGCGGAAATCGCTGAACAGCGGGCCGACGCGTCGGCGCCGCTTCAGGCGCGGGCGGCCCGCGAGCCGGCCGCCGCGCGCGCGAGGCGGTCGGCCACCGCCGCCCATTCGGGCGCAGCCGGGACGCGCTCGACGACGATGCAACTGCAACCGGCGCGATCGAGCGCGCGCAGCGCCTCGTACAACCGGCGCGCCGCCAGTTGCGGATCCGGCGGCATCGCGAGCGCGACGTCGGCGTCGCGCCCCGACGCGGAGCGGGTCCACGACGCCACCCGCCCGCCGCGCGCGCGCAGTTGCGCGATGCGCGCGCCGAGTTCGTCGCTGCCGACCAGTTCGATCGGCGTCGACGGCGCGTAGTGCGCATCCAGCGTGCCGGGCGCGCGCGGCGCGCCGGCGTCGGGCGCGAGCAGCGGCTCGCCGAGCACCTGCTCGAGGCGCGCCGCGCCGATGCCGCCCGGGCGCAGCAGCACCGGCCGCTCGAGCGTCAGTTCGACGATGGTCGACTCGACGCCGACTTCGCACGGGCCGCCGTCGAGCACCAGCGGCGCGTCGGCGCCGAGGTCGTCGAGCACGTGGCTCGCGCGCGTCGGGCTGACGCGGCCGAAGCGGTTGGCCGACGGCGCCGCGACGCCATGGCCGCCGAGCGCCGCGAACGCGGCGAGCAGCGCGCGCGCCACCGGGTGCGCGGGCGCGCGCAGGCCGATCGACGCCTGCCCGCCGCACGCGAAGCCCGGCGCGCCGTCGCGGCGGCGCAGGATCAGCGTCAGCGGGCCGGGCCAGAACGCGTCGGCGAGTCGCTGCGCGCGAGCGTCCCAGTGCGCCCACCACGCGGCCTGCGCCGCGCCCGGCACGTGGACGATCAGCGGGTGGTCGGGCGGGCGGCCCTTGGTCCGGTACACGGCCGCGATCGCGCGCTCGCTCGCCGCGTCGGCGCCGAGTCCGTACACGGTCTCGGTGGGGAACGCGACCAGTTCGCCGGCGGCCAGTCGGCGCGCCGCCTCCTCGATCGCCTGCGCGTCGGCAGGACGCGGATTGGCGGCCATCGCGATCCGGTCAGCGCCCGACCGTGACGCCGAGGCTGCCGATGCCGAGGCCGCGCTCTACCTGCACGGCGACCCGCACCGCCTCGTCGACCGCATCGGCCAGCACCGTGACGTGCCCCATCTTGCGCCCCGGGCGGGCGTCGCGCTTGCCGTAGAGGTGCAGCTTCGCGAACGGATGCGCGAGCACGACGTTCCAGTCGGGCTCGCGCGGGGTCGCGGTCGGCTGCGCATCACCCTGGTGCCGGAACCAGCAATCGCCGAGGAGATTGATCATCACCGCGGCCTGGTGCTGGTGCGTCGAGCCGAGCGGCAGGCCGGCGAGCACGCGGGCCTGCTGCTCGAACTGGCTGGTGACGCAGGCGTCGATGCTGTAGTGGCCGGAGTTGTGCGGGCGCGGCGCCATCTCGTTGACGCGCAGGCTGCCGTCGGCGAGCACGAAGAACTCGACGCACAGCACGCCGACGTAGTCCATCGCGTCGGCGATGCGCTGCGTCGCCTCGACGGCGCGCACCGCCAGGCTCTGCGAGATCCGGGCGGGCACGGTCGAGGTCGCCAGGATGCCGTCGCGGTGCACGTTCTCGGCCACCGGATACGCGACGCTGCGGCCGTCGAAACCACGCGCGACGACCACCGAGACCTCGAGCGCGAGCGCGAGGCGCTGCTCGAGCACGCAGGGCACGCTGCCGAAGCGCTCGAAGGCCGCGACCGCTTCGTCGATCGAGGTCACGCTCGCCTGGCCCTTGCCGTCGTATCCGAGGCGCGCGACCTTCAGGATCCCCGGCAACAGCGCCGGCGGCGCGCGCTGCAGGTCCTCGGCGGACGCGACGTCGATCCACGGCGCGGTCTCCAGCCCGCAGCCGCGCACGAACGCCTTCTCGGCACGCCGGTCCTGCGCGATCGCAACGCTGTCCGCGGCGGGGCTCACGACGCCATGACCGGCCAGGAATTCGAGCGCGCGCGCCGGCACGTTCTCGAACTCGGTGGTCGTCGCGCGGCAGCTCGACGCGATCTTAGCGAGCGCTGCCTCGTCGAGGTAATCGGCACGCAGGTGGCGGTCGGCGATGGAGCCGGCCGGACTGTCGGCGCCCGGGTCGAGCACGCAGACCCGATAGCCCATGCTCTGCGCGGCCATGCAGAACATGCGCCCGAGCTGCCCGCCGCCGAGCAGCCCGAGCCACGATCCGGGCGGCAGCGGCGGGACGGGGCGGCGGTGGCGCTGCGCCGCGGCGGGCCCCGCGGACGCTGCCGGGCCCGACCTCGCTTCGTTCGCCATCACGTGTCGGGCAGCGTCGTCGCGCGCGCCGCCTCGGACTGGCGCGCGCGGTAGGCCTCGAGCCGCTCGGCCAGCGCCGGGTCGGTGCCGGCGAGCAGCGCGACCGCAAACAGCGCCGCGTTCGCGGCCCCGGCCTCGCCGATCGCGAAGGTCGCCACCGGGATGCCCCTGGGCATCTGCACGATCGACAGCAGCGAATCCTCGCCGCGCAGGTACTTCGACGGCACCGGCACCCCCAGCACCGGCACCACGGTCTTCGCGGCCAGCATGCCGGGAAGGTGCGCAGCACCCCCGGCCCCGGCGACGATCGCCCGCAGTCCGCGCGCGCGCGCCTGCTCGGCGTAGCGGAACATTTCGTCGGGCATCCGGTGCGCCGACACCACGCGCGCTTCGTGCGGCACGCCGAATGCGCGCAGCACGGCGACCGCGTGCTTCATCACGTCCCAGTCGCTGCCCGATCCCATCACCACGCCCACCAGCGCCGTGCTCATCGTCGCTCCCCCGTCGCCCAATGCATGTGCGGACTCCGCGTGCGCGCGGCCGGGCGTCGCCGGCACGCCGCACGCGCTCAGTCCTGCAACTCGCGCCCCGTCAGCCGGCGCAGCGCCTCGCGGTACTTGCTTGCCGTCTGCTCGATCACCTCGCGCGGCAGCGGCGGCGGCGGCGGCGTCTTGCCCCAGCCCGCCACCGTCTCGAGGTAGTCGCGCACGTACTGCTTGTCGAACGAGGGCGGCGAGATGCCGGGCCGCCACGAGTCCGCGGGCCAGAAGCGCGACGAGTCCGCCGTCAGCACCTCGTCCATCAGGTGCAGCGTGCCGTCGGCGTCGAGCCCGAACTCGAACTTGGTGTCGGCGATGATGATGCCGCGCGTGGCCGCGTAGTCGCTCGCGCGCCGGTAGAGCTCGAGGCTGATCGCGCGGATCCGCGTCGCCAGCGGTTCGCCGATGCGCGCCGCCATGTCGTCGAACGAGATGTTCTCGTCGTGCTCGCCGGCCGCGGCTTTCGCCGCCGGCGTGAAGATCGGTTCGGGCAGCCGGTCGGCCATCCTGAGCCCGGCCGGCAACGCGATGCCGCACACCGCGCCGCTCGCCTGGTAGTCCTTCCAGCCCGAGCCGATCAGGTAGCCGCGCACGACCGCTTCGACGAGGATCGGCTCGAGGCGCTTGACCACCATCGCGCGCCCGCGCACCTGCGCGCACTCGTCGGGCGCGACCACCGACTCGGGATCGACGCCGATCAGGTGGTTCGGCACCACGTCGGCGAGCCGCTCGAACCAGAACAGCGCCATCTGGTTCAGCACGCGGCCCTTGTCGGGGATCGGCTCGGCCATGATCACGTCGAAGGCCGACAGCCGGTCGGTGGTGACGATGAGCAGCCGGTCGTCGCCGACGGCGTAGTTGTCGCGCACCTTGCCGCGCGACAGCAGGGGCAGCGAATGGAGACTGGACTGGTAGACGGCCGGCATCGGGGGCGCCCCGGCGAAAACCGTCATTTTGCCTGATCGCCGGACCCGGCGGCGCGCCAGCGCGCCAGCCAGCCGAGTCCGTCGCGGGTCGCGCCGCGCGGCCGGTACTCGCACCCGATCCAGCCGTCGTAGCCGAGCTCGTCGAGCAACTCGAACAGGTAGAAGCAATTCAGCTCGCCCCGGTCCGGCTCGTTGCGCTCGGGCACGCCAGCCACCTGCACGTGGCCGATACCGTCGAGATGGCGCCTGATCTTCGTCGCGACGTCACCCTCGACGACCTGGCAGTGGTAGAGATCCATCTGCACCTTCAGGTTCGGCTCGCCGACCTCGGCGACGAGCGCGTGCGCGTCGGCCTGCGTGTTGAGCAGGTAACCGGGCATGTCGCGCGGGTTGATCGGCTCGACCAGCGCGGTGAGTCCTTCGCGCGCGAGCTCTCGCGCCGCCCAGCGCAGGTTGCCGGCCCACGCGGCGCGCTGCGCGGCCCGCTGCGATTCGCCGCTCGACAGGCCTGCCATCAGGTGCAGCCGCGGGCACCCGAGCGCCACCGCGTAGCGCAGCGCCAGCTCGATCCCGGCGCGGAACTCGGCCTCGCGCCCCGGCAGCGCGCAGGTGCCGCGCTCGCCGGCCGCCCAGTCTCCCGGCGGCGCGTTGAACAGCACCTGCTGCAGGCCGTTCGCGCGCAGCGCCGCGGCGATCCCGGCGGCATCGAAATCGTAGGGGAAGAGGAACTCGACCGCGCGAAACCCGTCCTGCGCCGCCGCCTCGAAACGCTCGAGGAACGGCAGCTCGGTGTACATCGTCGTGAGGTTGGCGGCGAATCGTGGCATCGCAATTCGTTGTCGTGCGCGCCGTGGCACGATAGCGCATCGTCACTGCCGGAGCGAGCGCGATGATCAGCGAACTGGTGATGTTCGACCTTCCTGCGGGGACGACCCGCGACGAAGTGGTGGCCGGGATGCGCGAGGTCGCGCCGGCGTGGCGGCGCAATCCCGACCTGGTCCGCAAGACCTTCCTCTACGACGCCGCGAGTTGCCGCACCGGGGCGCTGTACCTGTGGAGGAACCGCGCTGCCGCCGAGGCCGCGCACGACGCTGCGTGGCGCCAGCGCGTGATGGATCGCTACGGCAGCGTGCCGACGCAGCACTGGTTCGACACGCCGCTCGTCGTCGATAACGCGCTCGGCGCGACGATCGAGGGCTGAGCCGGCGGTGCGCGGTGCGCGGCGCCCGCGGGCGCGCGCCGCGACCGCGGGCCGAGAGAATCAGCGCACGACCTGCGCCAGTTCCCCGCGCGCGTAGCGCCCGACCATCGCCGACAACGGCACCCCGGCGATCCGGCTGCCCCGGCCCTCGCAGCCGAACTGCCGGTAGCGCGCCAGGCAGACCGCCTTGGCGGCCTCGCGCGCCGGCTTCAGGTACTCGCGCGGGTCGAACTTCGACGGATTCTCGACGAAGAAGCGGCGGATCGCCGCGGTCATCGCGAGCCGGATGTCGGTGTCGATGTTGATCTTGCGCACGCCGTACTTGATCGCCTCCTGGATCTCCTCGACCGGCACGCCGTAGGTCTCCTTCATGTCGCCGCCGTACTGGCGGATCTCGGCCAGCAGCTCCTGGGGCACCGACGACGAGCCGTGCATCACCAGGTGCGTGTTCGGGATGCGTGCGTTGATCTCCTTGATGCGCGAGATCGCGAGGATGTCGCCGGTCGGCTTGCGCGAGAACTTGTACGCGCCGTGGCTGGTGCCGATCGCAATCGCGAGCGCGTCGACCTGCGTGCGGCGCACGAAGTCGGCGGCCTGTTCAGGATCGGTGAGCAGCTGCTCGCGCGTCATCGTGCCCTCGGCCCCGTGCCCGTCCTCCTTGTCACCCTTCATCGTCTCGAGCGAGCCGAGCACGCCCAGCTCGCCCTCGACGGTCACGCCGACCGCGTGGGCCATCTCGACCACCTTGCGGGTGACGTCGACGTTGTACTCGTAGCTGGCGACCGTCTTGCCGTCTTCCTGCAGCGAGCCGTCCATCATCACCGACGAGAAGCCGATGTCGATCGCGCCCTTGCAGATCGCGGGCGACTGGCCGTGGTCCTGGTGCATCACCACCGGCACCTTCGGGTACGACTCGACCGCCGCCTCGATCAGGCGGCGCAGGAACTGCTCGCCGGCGTATTTTCGCGCGCCTGCCGACGCCTGCATGATCACCGGCGCATCGACCTCGCTGGCCGCGGCCATGATCGCCTGCACCTGCTCGAGGTTGTTGACGTTGAACGCCGGTATCCCGTAGCCGTTCTCGGCGGCGTGGTCCAGCAACTGGCGCATCGAAACGAGGGGCATGTCGACCTCCGTAAGTGAGTTCAGGCGCGCTCGCCGACGCGCACGATCTTCAGCGTGTTCGTTCCGCCGGACTTGCCGATCGGCTCGCCGATCGTCAGCGCGATCAGGTCGCCCGCCTCGACGATCCCGGCCTCGAGCAGGCGCTGCTCGGCCTCGAGCAGCAACGCCTCGCGCTCCTGCGCGTGGAACGCGATCAGCAGCGGGTGAACCTCGCGGTACAGGCACATCCGGCGCCGGCTGCGCTCCTCGGAAGTGAGCGCGTAGACCGGAACGCCCGAGTCGATGCGCGACATCCACAGCGCGGTCGAACCGGACTGGGTCAGCGAAACCACGGCCTTGACCTTCATGTGGTGCGCGACGAACAGCGCGCTCATCGCGATGGTCTGGTCGATGCGGTTGAAGGTGCGGTTCAGGAACGCGGCGTCGAGCGGCTTGACGTCCGAGCGGTCGGCCTCGATGCACACGCGCGCCATCGCTTCGATGGTCTCGACCGGGTGCTTCCCGGCCGCGGTCTCGGCCGACAGCATCACCGCGTCGGTGCCGTCGAGAACCGCGTTGGCGACGTCGGACACCTCGGCGCGCGTCGGCACCGGGGACTCGATCATCGACTCCATCATCTGGGTCGCGGTGATCGCGATCTTGTTGAACTCCTTGGCCATCCGGATCATGCGCTTCTGCAGCGCCGGCACCGCCGCGTCGCCGACCTCGACCGCAAGGTCGCCACGCGCGACCATGATGCCGTCGGAGGCCTTCAGGATTTCCTCGAGGTTGCCGATCGCCTCGTAGCGCTCGATCTTGGCGATCATCAACGCGCGCCCGCCGCCGGCCCGCATCAGCTCGCGCGCCCTGGACATGTCGGCGGCGGTCTTCGGGAACGACACCGCGATGAAGTCTGCCTCGAAGCTGATCGCGGTCTTGATGTCCTCCATGTCCTTGGCGGTGAGCGCGGGCGCCGACAGCCCGCCGCCCTGGCGGTTGATGCCCTTGCGGTTCGACAGCACCCCGCCCTGCACGACCACGCAGTCGATCGCGGCCACCGTGGTGGCCTGCACACGCATCATCATGCGGCCGTCGTCGAGCAGCAGGATGTCGCCGGGCCGCACGTCGTTGACGAGTTCTGGGTAGTCGAGCCCGACGCGCGTGCGGTCTCCCGGCGCCGGGTCGACGTCGAGCCGGAAGCGGTCGCCCGCCGCGAGCGTGACCTTGCCGTCGGCGAACTTGCCGATGCGGATCTTCGGCCCCTGCAGGTCGGCCAGCACGCCGACGCTCTGGCCGAGGCGCTCGGCGATTTCTCGCACTAGGCACACGATGCTGGTGTGCTCTTCCGCCGTGCCGTGGGAAAAGTTCACGCGCACGACGTTGACGCCGGCGCGCAGCATCCGCTCGAGGACTTCGGGCTCCCGCGACGCGGGGCCGAGCGTGGCGACGATCTTGGTGGCGCGCGGGACCGGCCGGAACATGCTCACGCCCGGTCTTCCAGCGCAGCCACCGCCGGCAGCGTCTTGCCCTCGAGGAACTCGAGGAACGCGCCGCCGCCGGTCGATATGTATCCGACCCGGTCGGTGATGCCGAATTTCGCGATTGCGGCCAGCGTGTCGCCTCCGCCGGCAATCGTGAACGCCGGCGAGCCGGCGATCGCCCGCGCGATCGCGCGCGTGCCGCCCGCGAACGCGTCGAACTCGAACACGCCGACCGGTCCGTTCCAGACGATCGTGCCCGCCTGCGCGAGCTGGTCCGCGAGGACCTGCGCCGTGCGCGGGCCGATGTCGAGGATCAGGTCGTCGTCGGCGACGTCGGCAGCCGCCTTGACCGTCGCCGCCGCCGCCGCGGAAAACTCCTTCGCGCACACCGCGTCAACCGGAATCGGCACCTGCGCGCCGCGCGCCGCCATCAGGTCGATGATCCGGCGCGCATCGCCGACGAGCTCACGCTCGGCCAGCGACTTGCCGATCGGCAGGCCGGCGGCGAGCATGAAGGTGTTCGCGATGCCGCCGCCGACGATCAGCTGGTCGACCTTGCCGGCGAGCGACTCGAGGATCGTCAGCTTGGTCGACACCTTCGAGCCGGCCACGATCGCCACCAGCGGCCGCTTCGGATCGCCCAGCGCGCGGCCCAGCGCGTCGAGCTCGGCCGCCAGCAACGGGCCGGCGCAGGCCACCGGCGCGAAGCGCGCGATGCCGTGCGTGGTGGCCTCCGCGCGATGCGCGGTGCCGAAGGCGTCGTTGGCGTAGACGTCGCACAGCGCCGCCATCTTGCGCGCGAGCGTCTCGTCGTTCTTCTTCTCGCCGCGGTTGACGCGGCAGTTCTCCAGCAGCACCAGCTCGCCCGGCGCCACCGCGAAGCCGCCTTCGACCCAGTCCGCCACCAGCGGCACCACGCGCCCCAGCAGTTCGCCCAGCCGCTTCGCGATCGGCGCCAGCGAATCGGCGGGTTCGAGCTTGCCCTCGGTCGGGCGCCCGAGGTGCGACGTGACCATCACCGCCGCCCCGGCCTTCAGGCAGTGCTCGATCGCGGGCACCGAAGCGCGGATGCGCGTGTCGTCGGTGATCGCCCCGGCGTCGTCCTGCGGCACGTTCAGGTCGGCGCGGATGAACACGCGCTTGCCGCGCAGGTCGAGGTCGGTCAGGCGCAGGAATCGCATCGAAGTCTCCGGGTTCGGCAGGGGTGGGCGGTCTCGCGGCAGCAAGCCGTGGCGCGACTCCCTGCGCGCCGCGGGCGCCGCGGCGCCCGCGCGCGAGGCCGTCAGCGCGCGTTGACGAGCGCGACGGTGGTGTCGAGCATGCGGTTCGAGAAACCCCACTCGTTGTCGTACCAGCTGCTCACCTTCACGAGGCGGCCGGAGACCTTGGTCAGCGTTGCGTCGTAGGTCGACGACGCCGGGTTGTGGTTGAAGTCGACCGACACCAGCGGCGCGTCGCTGTATGCAAGCACGCCCTTCATCGCGCCCTCGGAGGCCTCCTTCAGGATCGCGTTGATCTCGTCGACCGAGGTGTCGCGCGCGGCAATGAACGACAGGTCGACGATCGACACGTTGATCGTCGGCACGCGCATGGCGTAGCCGTCGAGCCGGCCGTTGAGTTCCGGCAGCACCAGCCCCACCGCGGCGGCCGCGCCGGTCTTGGTCGGGATCATCGACATCGTCGCCGAGCGCGCGCGCCGCAGGTCCTCGTGGTAGACGTCGGTGAGGACCTGGTCGTTGGTGTAGGCGTGGATCGTCGTCATCAGTCCCGTGACGAGGCCGATGCGGTCGTTGAGCGGCTTGACCAGCGGCGCCAGGCAGTTGGTCGTGCAGGAGGCGTTCGAGATCACCGTGTCCGAGGCCTTCAGCACGCCGTGGTTGACGCCGTAGACCACGGTGGCGTCGACGTCCTTGCCGCCGGGCGCCGAGATGATGACCTTCTTCGCGCCGCCCTTGAGGTGCGCCGACGCCTTCTCCTTGCTGGTGAAGAAGCCGGTGCACTCGAGCACCACGTCGACGCCGAGCTCGCCCCACGGCAGTTCGGCCGGATTGCGGTTCGCGAGCACGCGGATGCGGTCGCCGTTGACGACGATCGAGTCGCCGTCGACCTTCACGGTACCGGGGAACTTGCCGTGCGCGGTGTCGTACTGCGTCAGGTGCGCGTTGGTCTTCGCGTCGCCGAGGTCGTTGATCGCGACGATCTCGATCGGATGCTTCTTGCCGCCCTCGTAGTGGGCCCGCAGGATGTTGCGGCCGATGCGGCCGTACCCGTTGATCGCTACTCGAATGGTCATGTCGATTCCCGTGGGTTGAATTCGATGCGGCCTCAGCCGCGCGCCGCGCGGCGCCTGAGCGCCTCGCGCACCGTGTCGGCTACGTTCTCGGGCGTGAGTCCGAACAGGCGGAACAGCACGCCGGCCGGAGCCGATTCCCCGAAGCGGTCGACGCCGACCACGGCGTCGCACCCGTACTTCCACCAACCGTCGGTGACGCCGGCTTCGACCGCGATGCGCGGCAGCTGCTCCGGAAGAACGCGGCGGCGATACGAAAGCTCCTGGCGGTCGAAGACGCTGGTCGACGGCATCGACACGATCCGCACCGCGATGCCGTCGGCCGCCAGCAGCTCGCGCGCCGCCAGCGCGAGCCCGACTTCCGATCCGGTCGCGACGATGACCGCGGCCGCCTGTTCGTCGTCGCGCAGCACGTAGCCGCCGCGCGCGACCGCTTCCACCTGTCCCTCGGAGCGCGTCACGAACGGCAGCCCCTGGCGCGAGAACAGCAGCGCCGCCGGCCCGTCGCGGCGTGCGATCGCCGCGCCCCACGCGACCGCCGACTCGACGGCGTCGCACGGGCGCCAGACGTCGAGCCCAGGAATCAGCCGCAGCGACGCGGCGTGCTCGACCGGCTGGTGCGTCGGCCCGTCCTCGCCCAGCCCGATCGAGTCGTGCGTGAAGACGAAGATCACGCGCTGCTTCATCAGCGCCGCCATCCGCAGCGCGTTGCGCGAGTAGTCGGAGAAGGTGAGGAAGGTGCCGCCGTACGGGATGAAGCCGCCGTGCAGCGCGAGGCCGTTCATGATCGCGCTCATGCCGAACTCGCGCACGCCGTAGTTGACGTGGCGTCCCGGCACGAGTCCGTCGCCGGCGCGCAGTGCGCCGCAGCCCTTGAAGTCGGTCAGGTTGCTGCCGGTGAGGTCCGCCGAGCCGCCGATCAGCTCGGGCAGCGCCGGCCCGAGGTGGTTCAGCGCGTTCTGCGAGGCCTTGCGGGTCGCGATCGACTCGGCGCGCGCGGTCGCCTCCGCGATCGCCGCGTCGAGCGCGTCGTCGCAGGCCACCGGCAGCTCGCCGCGCATGCGGCGCTCGAACTCGCGCGCCTCGTCGGGGTAGCGCTGCGCATAGCGGCCGAACATCGCGCTCCATTCGGACTGCCGTTGCGCGCCGCGCTCGCGCGCGTCCCACGCCGCACGGACCCGCTCCGGCACCTCGAAGGGCTCGCTCGACCAGCCGATCGCCGCGCGCGTAGCGGCGATCTCGTCCTTGCCGAGCGGCTCGCCGTGCGCCCTGGCGCTGCCGGCGCGCCCGGGCGAGCCCCTGCCGATCGTCGTGCGGCACTGGATCAGCGTCGGCGCGAACACGCCGTCGCGGCCGTTGACGGCCCAGTCGCGCGCCAGCGCGATGGCGCGGTCGAGCGCATCGACGTCGTGGCCGTCGATGTCGGGGATCACGTGCCAGCCGTAGGCCTCGAAGCGGCGCACCGAGTCGTCGCGGAACCAGTGCTCGACCTCGCCGTCGATCGAGATGCCGTTGTCGTCGTAGAGCACGACGAGCCTGGACAGCCGCAGCGTGCCGGCGAGCGAGCACGCCTCGTGCGACACGCCTTCCATCAGGCAGCCGTCGCCGGCGAACGCCCAGGTGAGGTGATCGACGACCGGGAAGCCGTCGCGATTGAAGCGCGCCGCGAGCAGCCGCTCCGCCAGCGCCATGCCGACGGCGTTCGCGAGCCCCTGTCCGAGCGGCCCGGTGGTGGTCTCGACGCCCGGCGTGACTCCGACTTCGGGGTGGCCGGGCGTCTTCGAGTGAAGCTGCCGGAAGTTGCGCAACTCGTCGATCGGCAGGTCGTAGCCGGTCAGGTGCAGCAGCGAATACAGCAGCATCGAGCCGTGGCCGTTCGACAGCACGAAGCGGTCGCGGTCGACCCAATGCGGATCGCCGGGGTTGTGCTCGAGGTGGCGCGCCCACAGCGCCACCGCGATTTCGGCCATCCCCATCGGCATGCCGGGATGCCCGGAGTTGGCCTGCTGGACGGCGTCCATCGACAGCGCGCGAATCGCGCTCGCCATCTCCGCCGGACTCGCCGGCGGCGATTGCGGCGTCTCGCCGCGGCCGCCGCCTGGTGCTGGTTGCGCGCTATTTCCCAGAAGAACCTCCGTTGCGGTACCGGCGGCCGGGGCACGGTCCGCGACCGGCTCCCGTGCCGCCGCGTCGCCTTCGTGCCTCCCCGGCAGAGTCGGGATTCTAACAAACCGCCACCGGGGTTCTGGCGTTCGATGTCGCGCTTCTATATAATTGCGCGCTCTCCGGGATACGCCGCGGCGCGTCCCCGGAGCTTTCCACTGATCTGGATCCCCCCGCAGAAAGACCAAGGGGATGCTCAGGAACTGGTTGAACAGGCCGGCGCGAGCCGGCTTGAACCGATCGGGTCCGCAGAGGCCGGAAACGGCTTCGACGGACACTTGGGGTCTTCAATCCAGGATCGGCGTTTTCCGGGACGCCGGTCCGCAGAATGGTCCACGTCTACGACGGCTCGGGACTGGGTTGGAACGGAATGCATGGACTGCACCTTACCGCTGATCTGTACGGTTGCCAGTGCGACAGCGCGCTGCTGACGGAAGCTTCCAGGCTCGAGCGGCTGTGCCGCGAGGCCGTCGAAGCCGCGGCGCTGACGATCGTCGACGAGAAGTTCTTCACCTTCCCCGATTACCAGGGTGAGCCGGGCGGCGTCACCGGCGCCGTGCTGCTGGCCGAATCGCACCTCGCGCTGCACACCTGGCCCGAGCGCAACGGCGTCACCCTCGACGTCTACGTCTGCAACTTCTCGACCGACAACTCGCCGAAGGCCGAGAAGCTGCTCGCCGACCTGATCGCGGCGTTCGCGCCGCGCCAGCAGGACACGCACCGGATCCTGCGCGGCGTCGAAGACGCCGCCTCGCCGTCGGGCGAGGCCGGGCAGGAGGCCGCGCAGGGGGAACTGCTGCTCGAGTGGCTCAACGCCGACAGCGCGTACGGCTTTCGCGCGTCGCGGCGCCTCGAGGCGGTGCGCACGCCGTTCCAGACGATCGAGGTCTTCGACACGCCGCAGTGGGGACGGATGTTCCGCCTCGACGGCTGCAACATGACCTCCGAGCGCGACGAGTTCTTCTACCACGAGGCGATCACGCACCCCGCGGCCATCGCGCACCCGAAGCCGGTGTCGGCGCTGGTGATCGGTGGCGGCGACGGTGGCTCGAGCGAGGAACTGCTCAAGCACCCGACGATCGAGCGCGTGGTGATGGCCGAACTCGACGCCGAGGTCGTGCGCGTGGCGCGCGAGCACCTGGGCGCGGTTCACCGCGGCGTCTTCGACGATCCGCGGCTGGAGATCAGGATCGGCGACGGCTGGGCGCTGGTCGACGCGATGGCGAGCGACCCGTCAGAGCGCTTCGACCTGATCGTGCTCGACCTGACCGACCCCGACACCCCGGCGCATCGCCTCTACACCGCCGACTTCTTCCGCATGCTCAAGCGGGTCGCGAATCCCGGGGCGGCCGTCATGCTGCACGTCGGGTCGCCGGTGTACAAGCCGGAGGCCGTGGGCCGGCTCCTTGCGGCGCTCGCATCGACCTTCGCGATCGTGCGCCCGCTGGGCCTGTACATCCCGCTCTATGGTTCGTACTGGGGCATGTGCTGCGCGTCCGACACCCTCGACCCGCTCGCGCTCGAACCGCGCGCCGCCGAGAAGCGCCTGCAGGAGCGCGCAATCCGCGACCTGCGCTACTACAACGGCGACATCCATCGCGCGTTGTTCGCGCTGCCGAACTTCTACCGCGAACTGGTTCCCGGGCGCGCCACCGACCGTCCGCTGCCGACCCTGGTGCGCGCCGCGCGCTGAGCGCGGCGCGGTCGCCCGCGACCACCGGCCACGACCGCGCGATGCTGCCCCGCGTCCTGGTCGCCGCCGCGGCGCAGGCCGGCACGACCGGCGGCGCCCTGCTCGAACTCGACGCGCGCCAGTCGCACCACCTGGTCCGCGTGCTGCGGCTCGCCGCCGGGGCGCCGGTCGAGTGCTTCGACGGCGCCGGGGCGCGCTATGCCGCGCGCATCGAGCGCGCTGACCCCCGCGGTTGCACCGTGCGACTCGCCGAACGCGTCGAGGCCGACACCGAGAGTCCGGTGCGCGTCACGCTGGCGCAGTGCATCAGCGCGGCCGAGCGGATGGACTGGACGATCGAGAAGGCGGTCGAACTCGGCGTCGGCACGATCCAGCCGCTGGTGTCCGAGCGAACGCAGGTGCGGCTCGACGCGGCGCGCATGCAGCGCCGACACGAGCACTGGGCGCGCATTGTCGAGGCCGCCTGCATGCAGTGCGGTCGTGACCGCCTGCCGATGCTGCGGCCGGTGGTCGACCTGCGCCACTGGCTGGCCGCCGGCGAACGCGCGGCGCCGGGCGCGCACCTGGTGCTGGCGCCGCACTCGTCCGCGCGGCTGTCGCGCCTGCGCGTGGAGGCTGCGAACCCGATCGAGCTGCTGGTCGGGCCGGAGTCCGGCCTCTCGGAAGGCGAACTCGCGCACGCGCAAGCGGCCGGCTTCGAAGCCGTTCGCATCGGGCCGCGCGTGCTGCGCACCGAGACCGCGGGACTCGCAGCGCTCGCCGCGCTGCAGGCGCTGGCCGGCGACTTCTAGCGCCGGACTGTCCGGCGCGCGCCGGTCAGGCGGTCTCGGCCGCTGCGATGGCGCCGATCGCCCGGTCGAGTTCGCTCACCGGATCGGGAAGGCTGGCGCGCCCCGACTCGAACATCGCGGCCAGTTCGCGCCGGCCCAGCGAGAAGCCGACGTCGGGGAAACGCGTCAGCACGTAGAGCCTGCCGGTGGGGCTGATCCACGTGAGGCGCAAGGTGCGGCGCACGCCGTCGGGTTCGACGATGTCGACCAGTTCGCCGCGCCGCAGCGCATCGACCTGCGCCTCGGCACGGGTCGGGACCGTCGCCGGCGTGCCCGCGTCGGCTGACGCCGCCGGGGCCGTGTCCGCCGCGCCGGCGCGCGCCTCGAAACGGATGCTGCCGTCGGGCGCCAGCTGCACGGCGGGCAACGACGCCGGCTTCGGCCTCGCGGCGTTCAACTTCGCGTCCTTGATGGCGCGCGTGTGCCAGCGCATCAGCTCGTTGAAGAACCGCTCGCGTTCAGCCGGCTCGATGCCGACGCTCGCGAGTCCGCTCGACAGGCCCTTGATCAGCCTCGGCAGCAGCGATGCGAGGCGCGGGACGTCCTCGGGCTGCTTCGGGGCGACGCTCCAGATCAGCAACTCGCACGCGTGCATCGCGTCGTTCCACTCGCTGCCCGCGCCGTCGACCCGGGCAACGGCGAGCGAACGCGTCCACCAGTTCGCCAGGAACTCGCGCACGAAGGCCGGTGTCACGGCGTCGACGCGCTGCGCGATCTCGGCCTGGGCCGCCTCGCGGGCCGCCACCAGCGCTTCCTCGCGCTCGGCCTTGCGGGCGACCTCGGCGAGCTGGTCGGCACGCCGCGTCGCCTCCTGGTCGGCCAGATCCCCGAGGCGCTGCAGCGCTTCCTCGAAGGTCGCGAGGTCGCTGTCGAAGCGTTCGATGATCCAGTCGACGGTTCCGGTGACGCCGGCCACCAGGCCCGAGCCCGCGCTCGCGTCGGCCTCCGGATCGGTGGCCATGTCGCAGATGCGGTCGATCAGGCGCCGCATCGGATGCTGGCGCCGCGCGAAGAAGCTGCGATCGAGCAGTGCCGCCTTGACCGCGACGACCTGCAGGCGCAGCAGTTGCTGCTTGACCAGATCCGGCAACCGGCGGTCGTTGTAGATGTAGTCGAACACCAGCGAGACGATTTCGACCGTCAGCTGGTCCAGCGACGAGCCCTTCTCGCGCGCTTGCTCGAGCAGCGTCGCGAGCAGCGCGCTGTCGGCGCCTGCGCCTGCACCGGAACCGGCTCCAGTTCCTGCGCCAGAACCGCCTCCGGCACCCGCGCCGGTGCCCCCGCCGACCGGCGGCGGCGCCGATTGCAGCGCGTTCAGCGCCTCGATCAACGGCGGCTCGACCGACGGCATCGGCAGGTCGGCCATGCCGAAGGTCTCGGGATCGGCCAGCATGCGCGCAGCCGAGCGCCGCGCGGACGGATGGCCGGCGGCGATCTGGCGCACGAGTTCGCCGAACGCGTCGGCAGCGCCGCCCGGCGTGGGCGACGGTGCGAAGGTAGCCCAGGGCGCATCGCCGGCAGGCGCGCCGGCGCCGCGCGGCCCCTGGGGAGGGCCAACCGGTTCTCGAGCGTCCGGCGCTGGCGCGCTGGCGCCGGCAGACGCGCGCTGCGGGGAGGCGCTGGCCACCACGCGCGGCCGCAACTGCGGCAACACCTGTTCGCCCTTCAGGCGTTCGTTGACGTCGGTGTACACGCCGTTGAGGCTGCCCGATACGTGCGGCTCGAGCGCCTGCATCAGCGTCGAGCGAACCTCGGTGCGCGCGCCGACCTGGTCGAGTGCGGTGCGCAGCGCCTCGAACACCGCTTCGGGAGCCGCTGGGTGCTCGCTCTCACCGAACCAGTCGCGATCGGCGAGCACTCCCAGCCGCGCGCGCATGCCGAGCACCTGTTGCGGATCGAGCTTGCCCTGCGCCTTGTGCGCCAGCCGCTCGAGCGCGATCCGGTCGTCGACGTCCTGGTCGCCGACCAGCGACAGCTCGCCGGCCTCGACAGGCGCGGCGAGCGCGCTGCGCAAGCCGAGCATGCGGCGCTCGAAGACGTCGGCGAACGCCACCCGGAAGCGGAACTCGAGGTCGCCGCGGTGGACGCGCACCATCGACACCGCGTCGAGCAGCACCTGCTGCGCCTCGCGCTCCGGCTCCTTCATCGCGAGCGCGGTGAGGTCCTCGCCCATGCGGTCGAGCGCCTCCCCGATCGCGGTGGAGAGCCGCGAGATCACCGTCTCGCGGCAGGCTGCGATGAGGTCGCCGCGGCGGGCAGGATCGAGGCCGGCGCTCGTCTGCTCCGCTCCGACGGGTCGGCTCGCGTCTCGGGTTTCGGCGTACATGTCTCGCTGGCAAGGGCAAATCGGGCGCAGCTGCGCCCCCTGGACATCATGCTAGGGGCGCGCGCGGCCGGCGGTCAATGCATTCGGGACGAGCGGCGCGGGCCGCGTGGCGCGGCCGATGCGTCGGCGGACGGACGGTCGGTCGGGGGAAGCGGGCGGCGCCCTTCGCCCGCGCCCGTACCGGTTTCAGTGCGCGACGCTGGCGTCGAGCACCGTCCACGCCGTCATGTTGACAATCCGGCGCACGGTGGCCGATGCGGTCAGGATGTGGACGGGCCGCGCCGCGCCCAGCAGGACCGGGCCGATCGAGACGTTGTTGCCAGCCGCGGTCTTCAGCAGGTTGTACGCGATGTTCGCGGCGTCGATGCCGGGCAGCACGAGCAGGTTGGCGTCGCCGGTGAGCGTCGAGCGCGGCATGATGCGGCGGCGCAACTCGCTGTCGAGCGCCACGTCGCCGTGCATCTCGCCGTCGACCTCGAGGTCCGGCGCACGCTCGCGGATCAGCGCGAGCGCGTCGCGCATCCTGAGCGCGGCCGGGTGGTCCGAGGTGCCGAAGTTGGAGTGCGACAACAGCGCAGCGCGGGGCCGGATGCCGAAGCGGCGCAGTTCCTCGGCCGCCATCAGAGTGATCTCGGCGATCTGCCCCGCGTCCGGATCGGCGTTGACGTGCGTGTCGACCAGCGTCACCTGCCGGTTCGGCAGCACCAGTGTGTTCATCGCTGCGTACACGGAGGCGCCTGGGCGCTTGCCGATCACCTGGTCGACGTATCCGAGGTGCAGCGCGAAGCTGCCGAAGGTCCCGCAGAGCATCCCGTCCGCCTCGCCCATGCGCACCATCATCGAGCCGATCAGCGTCAGTCGCCGCCGCATCTCGATCTTCGCGTATTCCCCGGTGACGCCGCGGCGCTCGGTGAGCCGGTGGTACTCCTGCCAGTAGGCCTTGTAGCGCTCGTCCCACTCGGGGTTCACGATCTCGAAGTCGACGCCGGGGCGCAGACGCAGCCCGAAGCGCTCGATGCGCCGTTCGACGACCGCCGGGCGTCCGATCAGGATCGGGCGCGCGAGACGCTCGTCCGCGACCACCTGCACCGCGCGCAGCACCCGCTCGTCCTCGCCCTCGGCGTAGACGATGCGGCGGGGCGCCACGCGTCGCGCCGCCGCGAAGATCGGCCGCATGAAGTGGCCCGAGTGATAGACGAACTGCTCGAGCTGCCGCTGGTAGGCCTCGAAGTCGGCGATCGGGCGCGTCGCGACGCCGGAATCCATCGCCGCCCGCGCGACCGCCGGCGCGATGCGCCCGATCAGCCGCGGGTCGAACGGCTTCGGGATCAGGTACTCGGGACCGAATCCCCGGCTTCCCTCGCCGTAGGCCGCGCTGACGACGTCGGACACCTCGGCGCGCGCGAGATCCGCCACCGCGCGCACCGCCGCGATTTCCATTTCGCGCGTGATCGTCGTCGCGCCGACGTCGAGCGTGCCGCGAAAGACGAACGGAAAGCACAGCACGTTGTTGACCTGGTTCGGGTAGTCGCTGCGCCCGGTCGCGATCACCGCGTCGCCGCGCACCGCCCTGACCTCCTCGGGCATGATCTCCGGGGTCGGGTTCGCGAGCGCGAACACCAGTGGCCGCGGCGCCATCTTCGCGACCATCTCCGGCTTCAGCACGCCGCCGGCGGACAGTCCGAGAAAGACGTCGGCGCCGTCGACGATGTCGGCGAGCGCGCGGTGCGGCGTGTCGCGCGCGAAGCGCTCCTTGGCCGGATCCATCAGCTCGGGACGTCCGCGATAGACGACGCCGGCGATGTCGGCCACCGTGATGTTCTCGAGCGGCAGCCCGAGGTCGACCAGCAGGTCCAGGCACGCGAGCGCGGCTGCTCCGGCTCCGCTGCAGGCGAGCCTGACGCTGCCGATATCCTTGCCGACCACTTTCAGGCCGTTGAGGATCGCCGCGCCGACCACGATCGCGGTGCCGTGCTGGTCGTCGTGGAAGACCGGGATCTTCATCCGCTCGCGCAGCTTGCGCTCGACGTAGAAGCAGTCCGGCGCCTTGATGTCCTCGAGGTTGATGCCGCCGAAGGTCGGCTCGAGCGCCGCGATGACGTCGACCAGGCGGTCGAGGTCGCGCTCGGCGAGCTCGATGTCGAAGACGTCGATCCCGGCGAACTTCTTGAACAGCACCGCCTTGCCTTCCATCACCGGCTTGGCGGCGAGCGGCCCGATGTCGCCCAGGCCCAGCACTGCGGTGCCGTTGGTGACGACGCCCACCAGGTTGCCGCGGCTCGTGTAGCGGAACACGCTGGCCGGGTCGGCGACGATTTCCTCGCATGCCGCGGCCACGCCCGGCGAGTAGGCGAGTGCGAGGTCGCGCTGGGTCAGCAGCTGCTTCGTGGGCGTGACCGAGATCTTTCCGGGGCTGCCCTGCTCGTGGTAATCGAGGGCGGCCCGGCGCAGTTCGGAGGGGGTCGAATTCGGCATCTCGGATGCGGCGCGCCACCGGAAGCGGCGGCGAGGTGGCGATTATCGACCCGGCGCCACGCCCTGACAAACGGCAGGCCGCGCACCGGGCGGCACACCGGGCCGCGCACCGGGCGGCACCGCGGGGTGCGCCGGACCGACGGCGAGCGCGCGCTCGAGCACCCGGGCGACGTGCTCGGCACGCCGTCCTGCGCCGTCGGCGATGCGCGCGCGACAGCCGCAACCGTCGGCCGCCACGATGTCGTCGGCCCCCGCGCAGCGCACCGCAGGCAACAGGGCCTGCTCGGCGATGCCCAGCCGCGTTTCGCGCTGCCCGTCCGCATCGCCCAGCGCTCCCGCCATGCCGCAGCACCCGGCGTCGATCGCCTCGACGCGCAGCGACGGGACCCGTTCGAGCACGGCGCGCATCGCCGCGAACGCACCGAAGGCCTTCTGGTGGCAATGGCCGTGCACGAGCACGCGCGTCGCGGGCAGTTCGCGCAGCGCCAGCCGCAGGCGGCCCGCGTCGTGTTCGCGCGCGAGGAACTCCTCGAACAGCAGCGCGCGCGACGCGAGCCGCGACGCCGCTTCACCGAGGCCGAGCGCCAGGAACTCGTCGCGCATCGTCAGCAGGCACGACGGCTCGATGCCGACGATCGTCGCCCCGCGCTCGAGCCACGGCGCGAGCGCCTCGAGCGTGCGCCCGGCCTCCGCGCGCGCCTCGTCGACCATGCCGCTGGCGAGGAACGTGCGCCCGCAGCACAGCGGTCGCGCGCCCGGCTGCGACGCGCACGCGACGTGCACGCGATAGCCGGCCGCCTCGAGCACGCGCCGCGCCGCGCGCAGGTTGTCGGGCTCGAAGTAGTTGTCGAAGGTGTCCGCCCACAGCACCACGTCGCGCTCGGCGGCTCGCCCCGCCCCGCCGCACCCCGGGCCGGCGTCGTCGGCTTGCGCCACCGACCCTGCGGGCGTTGCGGGCGTTGCGGGCGCGGCGTCGCGCATGAAAGCGTCGCGAGTGAAGACGTCGCCGCGCCAGCGCGGCAAGCGCGGCCCGATCGCCCATCCGGGCAGTTGCTCGGCGACGCGCGCGGCGCCCGGCAACCGGCCGACGAGGTTCCCCAGCCACGCCGCTCGCGCCAGCCACGGCGCGTACCGCGGCAGGAACGCCGCCAGCCGTGCGCCGAGCCGGCGCGGGCGTGCCTGGTGATGCCGGTGCAGCGCTTCGATCTTCATCCGCGCCATGTCGACGCCCGCGTGGCACTCCGTACGGCACGCCTTGCAGCCGACGCACAGCGCGAGCGTCTCGCGCATCGCGTCCGAAGCCCAGGCGTCGGCGCCGAGGCGGCCGGCCAGCGCGAGCCGCAGCGTGCTCGCTCGTCCGCGCGGGGCATCGCGCTCGTCGCGGGTGGCGCGAAATCCCGGGCACATCGTGTCCGCGTCGAGCTTGCGGCAGTCCCCGCAGCCATCGCAGGCCGCCAGTGCCGCTTCGAAGCCGCGCGGCCCCCAGGCAAACGCCGGCGCTGTCGCCGTTGCACCGCTGCCTGCGACTGGCTCGCTGCCTGCGACTGGCTCGCTGCCTGCGATCGGCTCGCTGCCTGCGATCGGCTCGCTGCCTGCGATCGGCTCGCTGCCTGCGATCGGCTCGCTGCCTGCGATCGGCTCGCTGCCTGCGATCGGGCCGTTGCCTGCGATCGGGCCGCTGTCGCCAATCGCGCTTGCGGCTTCGGCCGCGCCGCGCACGCCGATCCACGCCGCCGGGCCGCGGCGCACGCCCGCAGCCGGGTTCATCAGGCCCGCTGGATCGAACATCTGCCTGACCTGCGCGAACGCGCGCACGAGGCGCGGCCCGAACTGCCGCTGAAGGCCGTCGTCGGGTTCGCCGAGCGCCTCGCCGGTCCAGGCCGAGCCGCCGGCGAGGCCGCGCACGAACGCCTCCGCTTCGAGCGCGAACACGCGCGCCCGCTGCGTCGTCGTCGCTGCGGCGACACCGTCGGCGCCGCTCGCCCCGGGCGCCGCCGCGTCCGGCGCGCCGGACGCGAACGCCGCCAGCGGCCGCACCCGCAGAGCACCCGCCGCCGCGTGCGCCTGCCACAGCACGCGTGCGCCGTGGCGCGCCGACAGTTCGCGCAATCCCGCGCCGTAGTCCGCGACGCGCTCGAGCGGCACCGCATGTTCGCCGATCGCGTGCACTCGCGCGCCCGCCACGACGCCGCGCCGCGCCGTCCGGATCGCCGCCTCGTGCGCCACGCGCACTGCGTGCCGCGCCGCTTCGTCCGGCAGCATCACCGGGGCCGGCCCTGCCGCCCCCTCGCCGAGCGCCTCGCGCAGCCGCGCGAGCTGCCCGCGCACGGCCGCGCTGTCTTCGCCGCCGAACTCCACCAGCAGGACGAACGCGGGCGCGCTGCCCGGCTGCGCCGCGACGACGGCCTGCGACAGCGCTGCGCCACCCGGCACTGCCTCGAGCAGCGCGAGTTCGACCACCTCGATCGCTGAAGGCGCGAGCGACGCCGCCCGGCCGGCCGCCGCCAGCGCGCGCGCGGCGTCGTCGAACCCGGCCACCGCCGTCATGCGCGCGGCGGGCAGCGGCGCGAGTGCGAGCGTCAGGCGGCTGAACCACGCCAGCGTTCCGCGCGACCCCACGAGCAGGTGCGCGAGGTTCACCGAGCCGTCGCGCGTGTAGGCGCGTTGCGGCTGCGGCCGGAACACGTCGAGGTTGCAGGCTCCGGGCACGCACGGCAAGCGCGGCCACCGGCGCCCGATCTCGTCGCGCTCGCGCGCGCCGAGTTCGAACAGGCGCGACACCAGCGCCGCGGTGCGCGCCGAGCCCATCGGCCGCGTGGCATCGACGCCGAACGGGCCGAAGCGCTCGGTCGTGCCGTCGGACAGGATCGCTTCGATGGCCAGCACATTGCGCGCCATGCTCCCGTACGCGAGCGCACGCGGGCCGGACGAGTCGTTGCCGGCCATGCCCCCGAGTGTGGCCTGCGCCGACGTCGGCACGTCGACCGGGAACCACAGCCCGTGCGGCGCGAGCCACGCGTTGAGCCGGGCCAGCGCGATGCCCGGCTGCACCTCGATCGTCATCGCGTCGCGATCGAAGGCGAGCACGCGGTCCAGGCGCCGGCTGTGGTCGACGATCAGCGCCGGGCCGACGCCCATGCCGTCCAGACCCGTGCCGGCGCCGCGCGGCAGGACCGGAACGCCCAGCTCGCGCGCCAGGCCGAGCGCCGCGACCACGTCGGCCTCGTCGGCGGGAACGACGACGCCCGCCGGGTCGGCCTGCCACGGCGACGCGCCGCGCGCATAACGGCCGCGCGAGAACGCATCGAACAGCACCTCGCCCCTGAGCACCCTGCGCAGCCGCTGCGCGAGGCGGCGACGATCAACGGGTGCGCCCGCGGAGGTCGAGTCGGTCATCGTGGAGGCAGGGTCGCGTGCAGGCCCGGAATCTGTCACAGCGCCCTGCGCGAGGCAAGTCGTCGCCGCGGCATCGCCTGGGCATGGCGGGCTCGCGCAGCAGCGGCGCGGTGGCGCAACGGCGACCCGCGCGCAGTCTAGAATCGACCGATGGACATCCGCTACCCGCTCGCGCAGCGCACCGCGCGCATCGACCCGTTCCACGTAATGGAGCTCGCGCAGCGCGCGGCCGCGCTCGAGGCGGCCGGGCATCCCGTCATCCATCTCGACATCGGCGAGCCCGACTTCACGGCGCCGTCGCCCGTGGTCGATGCGCTCGAACGGGCGGCGCGCGCCGGCCACACGCAATACACGGCCGCGACCGGCCTCGCCGGCCTGCGGGCGGCGATCGCGCGCGACTACGGTGAACGCTACGGACTGGAGGTCGCGCCGTCGCGCATCGTCGTCACTGCAGGTGCGTCGGCAGCACTGCTGCTGGCGTGCTGCGCGCTGGTCGAGCGCGGCAGCGCCGTGCTGACGGCCGATCCGGGTTACCCGTGCAACCGACACTTCGTCGCCGCCTTCGACGGCGAAGCGCAACTGGTTCCGGTCGGGCCCGCAACCCGCTTCCAGATGACGCGCGCGCTGGTCGAGGCGCACTGGCACGCGGGCACCCGCGGCGCCCTGCTCGCGTCGCCCGCGAACCCCACCGGCACGTCGATTCCGTTCGACGAACTCGGCGGCATCGTCGACGCCGTGCGCGCACGCGGCGGCTTCACGATCGTCGACGAGATCTACCTCGGCCTGTCCTATGGCGCCCGGCCGCGCTCGGCGCTCGCACTGGGCGACGACCTCGTCGTCGTCAACAGCTTCTCGAAGTACTTCCACATGACCGGCTGGCGCCTTGGATGGCTGGTCGTGCCGCCCGCGCTCGCGCCGGTGTTCGAGAAGCTGGCGCAGAACCTGTTCATCTGCCCGTCGGCGCTCGCGCAGCACGCAGCGCTCGCGTGCTTCGAGCGCGAGTCGCTCGACGAGTTCGAGGCGCGCCGCCGCGAGTTCGAGCAACGCCGCGACTTCATCGTGCCCGCATTGCGCGACGCGGGACTGCCGGTGCCGGCGACACCGGACGGCGCGTTCTACGTCTATGCCGACTGCAGCGCGCACAGCGACGACAGCGACGCGTTCGCGCTCGAAGTGCTCGAGCGCATCCACGTGTCGATGGTGCCGGGCAAGGACTTCGGCCGCAACCAGCCGTCGCGCTACCTGCGCCTGTCCTACGCTTCGTCGATGGAGCGGCTCGAGGAGGCCGTCGCGCGGCTTGCGCGCTACCTGCCCTCGCGCGTGGCGGCGCGCCGCTGACCGAGGGCGCCGTCGCCGGCGTTCCGCCGGCTCAGAGCGCGGTCTCGCCCAACCGCGGCGCGCCGGACGAATCGACCGCGCGCAGGGTTCCGGCCGCGGCACCGGGCGCGCCGCCAGCCGACACGGCGACGACGCTGCCGGCCTCGGCGCCGTCGGCATCCGTCGACGGCGCGACGCGCTGCCGTTCGTCCTGCCGCGCCAGCGGACGCGCGGGAATCGGGCGCCCCGCCGCGGCTGCCGCGATGCGCTCGCGCTCCGACAGCACCTTGTACCCGTAGCCCGAGTCGTGGTCGTGCAACGCGGCCCCGACGTACGACTTCAACGCGCCCTCGACGCTGCCTTCGCGCAGCAGGTATTCCTTCAGGATGCGCGACCCGACCCGGATGTTCGCCAGCGGATCGAAGGCCGCAGACACGCCTCCGAAGGGCGCGAACTTGTCGACGTGCACGCGCGTGAGCACCTGCATCAGCCCCTGCGCACCCGCCGGACTGCGCGCGCCGGGGTCGAACCCGGACTCGACCGACATGACCGCCAGCACCAGGTACGGATCGAGCCTGAGCTCCCTCGCCGCCCGATACGCGTGCGACACGAACTCCTCGACGTCGTCGAGCGCGAGCCGGTACTTGGTCGCAACGAAGCGCGCGATCTTCTGCTGCTCGGGCGACAACTTCAGCGCCGCCCCGGTTCCGCGCGCTGCCTGAGCCGTTCCGCCGGCCACCGTTCCGCCGGCCGCCGTTCCGCTGTAGGCCGTCCTGCCGGCGTCGATCCGCGCATCGCCGTTCGCGGCGATCACCGGACGCGGCACCACCAGCGCCGCGAACAGTCCGCCGAGACGCGACTGCGCGCCCTCGGCCTGCACCGCGGCACCGCCCCACGCCGCCGAGCGCCCCGCGATCATGCCGGCGCCGAGGAGCAGCGCGAGCGCCGCGCACGCGGCCAGCAGCCACCCTGCGCCGCCGCTGCGCACGAGAAGATCCACCCTGCTTTCGACCTGACGCTGCTGCAGCATCGAGCCTCCCTCCCGGCTTGCGCCGTGCGGTTCGCCCCGTGGGGGCGAGCGCTTCCTGCCATTCCCGCAGGCAACTCGTGCCGCGGGCCATCCGTCCCTCGCGCAGGCGATGCGTCGCCGCCTGCTGGAATCGATGCGCTGACCGTGGCGCCTGGCGCCGCCATGCGCCGAGGCGCGCCACTGCGCGCCGGAATGTGCCCTGATGCGGTGGGCGGCGCGACGCGCCTGCCGACCGAAAACCCGGCGCGATTCTAGGGGGGCGTGCGCCCGAGGTCAAACGACTGCTTCCCACGATGCGCAACGCGATTGATGCGACAATCCGCATTACGCAACCGCCGCCGAATTACCGTGAAATACAAGGACTTGCGGGATTTCGTCGCGCAACTCGAAGCCTTGGGCGAGTTGCGCCGGATCGCCGTTCCCGTCTCTCCCGCACTCGAGATGACCGAGATCTCGGATCGCGTGCTGCGCGCGCACGGCCCCGCCCTGCTGTTCGAGCAGCCGCGCACGGCGATCGGCGACACCTTCGCGATGCCGGTGCTCGCCAACCTCTTCGGCACGCCGCGGCGCGTCGCCCTCGGCATGGGCGCCGACTCGGTCGATGCGCTGCGCGGGATCGGCGAGATGCTCGCGTACCTGAAGGAGCCGCAGCCGCCGCAGGGACTGCGCGACGCGCTCGACCAGTGGCCGGTGCTGCGCCAGGTCATGCACATGCGACCGCGCGAGGTCTCCGGCCCGGCGTGCCAGCAGGTGGTGCGCGAAGGCGCGCAGGTGGATCTCGGGCAACTGCCGGTCCAGACCTGCTGGCCCGGTGACGCCGGCCCGCTGATCACGTGGGGACTCGTCGTCACGCGCGGCCCGAATGCGGCGCGCCAGAACCTCGGCATTTACCGGCAGCAGGTGATCGGCCCGAACCGCGCGATCATGCGCTGGCTCGCGCATCGAGGCGGCGCGCTCGACTTCCGCGACCACGCCCTGAAGCATCCCGGCACTGCATTCCCGATCGCCGTCGCCCTCGGCGCCGATCCCGCGACCACGCTGGCCGCAGTGACCCCGGTGCCCGACACGATGTCGGAGTACCAGTTCGCCGGCCTGCTGCGCGGCGGCAAGACCGACCTCGCGCGCTGCCTCGGCAACGAGCTGCGCGTGCCCGCAACCGCCGAGATCGTCCTCGAGGGCGCGATCCATCCGGATCCGGACGGGTCGGCGACGCTGGCCAACGCGCGCCGGCTGGGCTGGACCGGCGAGTTGCCGGCCGCGGCGCGCACCGGCTGGGAGATGGCACCCGAAGGCCCCTACGGCGACCACACCGGCTACTACAACGAGCAGGACTGGTTTCCGGTGTTCGTGGTCGACCGCGTCACCACGCGGCGCGACCCGATCTACCACTCTACCCATACCGGCAAGCCCCCGGACGAGCCGGCCGTGCTCGGCGCCGCGCTCAACGAAGTGTTCGTGCCGATCCTGCGCAAGCAGTTCCCCGAGATCGTCGACTTCTACCTGCCGCCCGAAGGCTGCTCGTACCGGATGGCGGTCGTGTCGATGCGCAAGCAGTACCCGGGGCACGCAAAGCGCGTCATGTTCGGCATCTGGAGTTTCCTGCGCCAGTTCATGTACACGAAGTTCATCGTCGTCACCGACGACGACATCGACGTGCGCGACTGGAAGGAAGTGATCTGGGCGATCACCACCCGCGTCGATCCCGCGCGCGACTCGACGCTCGTCGAGCGCACGCCGATCGACTACCTCGACTTCGCGTCGCCGGTGTCCGGGCTGGGATCGAAACTCGGGATCGACGCCACCCACAAGTGGGCCGGCGAGACTGCGCGCGAATGGGGGCGCCCGATTGCGATGGACGCCGCGGTCAGGCAGCGCATCGACGCGATGTGGGGCGAGCTCGGCCTGTAGCGTCGCTCGGCGCGCGTGCAACGCCGGTCACGCCGCCGCCACGCGACCCGCGCGCGACTCAACCGCTCGCGTGCACCCAGCGCAGGAATTCGTCCTGCAGCGAACGGCTCGCGCCCGCGTCCGGGCCGTTGACGAGCAGCACGACCGCGTAGCGCCGGCCAGACGCCGCCTGCACGTAGCCCGCGATCGAGCGGACCGCCTCCAGGCTTCCGGTCTTGATCCACGCATTGCCGGCGACGGGTTCTCCGGCCAGGCGCGCCTTCATCGTGCCGTCGATCCCGACCACCGGCAACGACTCGCGCAACGCGTCCGCGTGCGGCCCGGCGGCCGCGTGGCGCAGGACCTGCGCGAGATGCACGGCGCTGATGCGCGCCTCGCGCGAGAGGCCCGCGCCATTGTCGACGACGAGTCGGGGGTGGTCCAGGCCCTGCGCCGCGAGCCAGTCGCGCAGCACGCGGCGCGCGCTCTCGGCGCTGGCCGGCCGCGCGCCCGCCTCGGCCGCGAGCTGCAGCAGGAGCTGGCGCGTCATCACGTTGTTGCTGAACTTGTTGATGTCGCGCACCACCTCGGCCAGCGTGCGTGGCGACTCCCACACCAGCCACGGCTCACCGCGTGCCGCGCCACGCTCGATGCGCGTGCCGCCGACGAGGCGCCCGCCGGCCGCCTCCCACGCCGCCTTGAACAGGCCGTGCACGAACTGCCGGTGATCGAGCAGCGCCGCGAACACGCCCTGCTCGCCGCAGGCGCGCGAATATCGCCCGGACACCCGCAGCACCGGCGCCTCGGCGCGCCCCGCGTCGCGCAACTGCAGCTGCGCGGCGCCGAAGCGGCAGGCCCCGCCGACCACGCGGATGCGGTTGTCGACGGCGACGTCGGCCAGCGCCGGATCGAACGCCACTTCCGCGCCCTTCGAGCGCGGCCGCACGACGACCCTGGCCGCCTTGAAGTTCATCAGCGCCCCGAACGGGCGCACGTTGTACGGTTGCGAGGGATCGCCGTCGAAGTCCTCGACGCTGCGCCCGTCGCTGTCGAAGATCGCGTCGTCGACGACCAGATCGCCGTCGATGCGCTCGAGACCCGCGGCCCGCATCCGGGCCACGAACGCCTCCAGGTCCTCGATGACGAGCTTGGGGTCGCCGCCGCCGCGCAGCACCAGGTCACCGCGCAGCACGCCGCCTGACAGTTCGCCGCGCAGCCGCGCCTCGGTGCGCCAGCGATACTCGGACCCGAGCAGCGCGAGCCCCGCGTAGGTGGTGAGCAGCTTGATCGCCGACGCCGGATTGAGCGGCCGGTCCGCCTCGTGCGCGACCAGCGGCGGGCCGCCGTCGAGCGGCAGCGCGATCGCCCCGACCTGTGAACCGGCCAGTCCCGCGGCCTGCACCCAGGCGCCGAACGGGGCCGCGCGCGGCTCGCCGCCGGCGAGCGCCGGCAACGCCGCCGCGCACAGCGTCGCGAACAGCGTCGCCGAGCTGGCCACCGCGAGCGCCGAGCGACGCAGCTTGCGCAGCGCAGTCCATACCGAAGCCATGCGCGGAATTATGGCACTCCCGCGCCCCCCGGCCGACGGTGCGACAATGGCGCCAGCATGAGCACCCAGGGCAGCGAACCGCTGATCATCGACGAGGACCTGCTGCGCCGTTTCGGCGGGCGCGGGCCGCGCTACACGTCCTATCCGACCGCGGACCGCTTCGACGCCCGTGTCGATGCGGCGCGCTACGGAAAGGCTCTCGCCGCGCGCGCCCAGCGGCGCTCCGAGCCGCTGGGCCTGTACGTGCACGTGCCGTTCTGCCGCTCGATCTGCTACTACTGCGGCTGCAACAAGATCGGCACCCGGCACGTCGAGCAGTCGATGCCCTACGTCGCGGCACTGGCGCGCGAAGTTGCGCTCGTGACCGCCCTGGCCGGGCGGGGCCAGGCGATCAGCCACCTGCACTTCGGCGGCGGCACCCCGACCTTCATGCCGGACGCCGAGCTCGGAGCGGTGCTCGACCTGCTGCGCCGCGAGTTCGAGTTCCGCGACGACGGCGAGTACTCGATCGAGATCGACCCGCGCACGGTGAACCCGCAGCGCGTACGCACGCTGCGCGCGATGGGGCTGAACCGGGTGAGCCTCGGCGTGCAGGACTTCGACCCGGTCGTCCAGGCGGCGGTCAACCGGATCCAGCCCTACGAGGAGACGATCGAGCTGATCGAAGCGGCGCGCGAGGCGGGCTTCGGCTCGATCAACGTCGACCTCATCTACGGCTTGCCGAAGCAGCACCACGCGGGCTTCGAGGAGACGCTGCGCCGCACGATCGCCGCCGCGCCGGGCCGCATCGCGCTCTACCACTACGCGCACCTGCCGGCGCTGTTCAAGCCGCAACGGCGCATCGCCGAGGCGGACCTGCCGTCGTCCGAAGAGAAGGCGCGGATGTTCCAGAGCGCCGTGACGATGTTCGCGCAGGCCGGGTATCGGCACCTCGGCCTCGACCACTTCGCGCTCGAGGACGACGAGCTGTCGGTCGCGCAGCGCGAGGGCCGGCTGCACCGCAACTTCCAGGGCTACTGCTCGCACGACGCGGGCGACCTGGTCGCGCTCGGCGTGTCGTCGATCTCGTCGGTCGGCGACGTCTACGCGCAAAACGACAAGCTGCTCGACGGCTACTACCGCCGCATCGAGCGCGGCGAGCTGCCGGTCGTGCGAGGCATCGCGCTCGACGCCGACGACTTCGTGCGCCGCGACGCGATCAACGCGCTGATGTGCGACTTCCGCATCGACTGGGCCGCGCTCGACGCAAAGTGCGGCGTCGACACCCGGCGCTGGCTGGCCGGCTCGATCGAGTCGCTGGCGCCGCTCGAAGCAGCCGGCGTGGTGCGCATCGACGAGCGCGGCCTCGAGGTGCTGCCGCGCGGGCGGCTGCTGGTGCGCGCCGTCGCGATGGCGTTCGACCGCCACCTCGCGCAGTCGTCGAGCGGCGCCTCCTACTCGCGCATCGCCTGACGAGCGGGAAGCCGTCCGTGCCCCGCGTGCCCTACGTGCCGGCCGACCTCGCCGAGCCGCGCGGGATCGTCGACGCGGTGCGCGCGCGCCGCGGCGGCGCGCTGCTCGAGCTCGACCGGATGCTGCTGCACAGCCCTGAACTGGCGCTGGGCTGGAACGGCTACCTCGGCGCGGTCCGCGGCCAGCTGAAGCTCGCCCCCAGGCTGCGCGAGCTGGCGATGTGCGTCGTCGCGGTGCTCAACGGCGCCGACTACGAGTTCCACCACCACGCGCCCGAATTCCTGAAGGCCGGCGGCACCGCGGCCCAGCTCGAGGCCCTGCGCGACCCGGCGCGAGCGGGGGGCGACGCGACGCTGTTCGACGACACCGAGCGCGCCGCACTGGCCGTCGCCGTCGAGATGACGCGCGCGGTCCGGGTTCCGGACGCAACCTTCGCGGCGCTCGCCGGCCGCCTCGACGAACGCGAACTGGTCGAATTCGTCGCCACCGTGGCGACCTACAACATGGTGTCGCGCTTCCTCGTCGCCCTCGGCATCGAGCCGGAATAGCGTCCCCGGCGACGCCATTGGCGGGCGTGCTCCACTGCGGGCGGCAAAAGCCACTCGACAACGGCCCGCGGATCGGTTATCGTGCGCGGGCATATCGTTCAAGCTGAGCTTCATCTCTGCGTGTCAAGCCGGCCTGCCCTCAAGGCAGCGCGTCTCGAATACCTGGTTGTGCCTCTTTCTTGATTCGTCTGCCGCCGTGGCGGTTTCGGCCGCGGTGTATGTCCCAACGCGTATCGAATGGAGCGCAACATGAGCAATCGAGTGACCGGTGTGGTGAAATGGTTCAACGAGTCCAAGGGCTTCGGCTTCATCGCCCCCGATGACGGCAGCGCGGATCTCTTCGCGCACTTCTCCGAAATCCAGGGCAGCGGATTCAAGACCCTGCAGGAAGCGCAACGGGTCGAGTTCGCCGTCAAGCAGGGCCCGAAGGGCCTGCAGGCCTCGGCGATCCGCCCGCTGTAATCCCCTCGCTGCGCGTCCGGCCGGGCAAGCCCGAACCGGACGCCGGCGAACCCGCAAACGGCCGCCTGTGCGGCCGTTTGCGTTTCCGGCCCGGAGTTCCTACAATTAGCACTCGCCAGCGGTGAGTGCTAACAAGAACGCCCGGACGGCCACCGTCCGCGTCACGGCACGAACCCGCGCGGACACGGCGGGGCCGTTCCTCGACCCCGCAAGGTTTTTTCAGCAGTTTCAAACACTTGGGAGCTATTCCGCATGAAACTCCGTCCGCTGCATGATCGCGTGATCATCAAACGCCTGGACAACGAGCGCAAGACCGCGTCGGGCATCGTGATCCCCGAAAGCGCCGCCGAGAAGCCCGACCAGGGCGAAGTGCTGGCCATCGGCAACGGCAAGGTCGGCGACGACGGCAAGGTCCGCCCGCTGGCCGTCAAGGTCGGCGACAAGGTGCTCTTCGGCAAGTACAGCGGCCAGACCGTCAAGGTCGACGGCGACGAGCTGCTGGTGATGCGCGAAGAAGACATCATGGCCGTGGTCGAGTAAGAACCCGCACGAATCAACCGGTTCCTGGAGAACAAGCAGATGGCAGCCAAGCAGGTTTTCTTTTCCGACGACGCCCGCCACCGGATGGTGAACGGGGTCAACATCCTCGCCAACGCGGTGCGCGTGACGCTCGGCCCGAAGGGCCGCAACGTGGTGCTCGAGCGCTCGTTCGGCGCTCCGACGATCACGAAGGACGGCGTCTCGGTCGCCAAGGAGATCGAACTGAAGGACAAGTTCGAGAACATGGGCGCGCAGATGGTCAAGGAAGTCGCGTCCCGGACCTCGGACAACGCCGGTGACGGCACGACGACGGCGACGGTGCTCGCGCAGGCGATCGTGCGCGAGGGCATGAAGTACGTCGCCGCAGGCATGAACCCGATGGACCTCAAGCGCGGCATCGACAAGGCCGTGCACGCGCTCACCGACGAGCTGAAGAAGATCAGCAAGCCCTGCACGACGACCAAGGAAATCGCGCAGGTCGGCTCGATCTCGGCCAACTCCGACGAAGAGATCGGCCGCATCATCTCCGAAGCGATGGAGAAAGTCG
>JANJTK010000118.1 GCA_024711155.1 Burkholderiaceae bacterium | reverse complement strand
GCCTGGCGCATCGGCGCGCTGGTCACGTGGGCGCAACTTGCCGGCGCGGCGCCCGAACCGGCGCTCGAAGCACTGCGGCTCGCCGCGGCTTCGGTCGGCAGCGTGCAGGTGCGCAACCAGGCCACCGTCGGTGGCAACCTGTGCCACGCGTCGGCCGCCGCCGACGGCATTCCGCCGTTGCTTGCGCTCGACGCACAAGTCGAACTGGCGAGCCTGCGCGGCGTGCGCCGCCTGCCGCTGTCGGCCTTCGCGCTCGGCAACCGGCGCACCGCGCTCGGCGCTGACGAACTGCTGACGGCGGTCGTCGTACCGCGGCCCGCGCCGCGCGCGCATTCGGTGTTCCTCAAGCTCGCGTGGCGGCGCGACCTCGTCATCGCGGTCGCGTCGGTGGCGGCTGTGCTCGCGTTCGACGACAAGGACCGCGTCGCCCGCTGCGCAATCGCGGTCGGCGCGTGCTCGTCGGCCGCGATGCGACTGTCGGCGCTCGAGCAGGCGCTCGCCGGGACGCCGCGCGCGGCGCTCGCGCGGCGCCTGCGCGAACTCGATCCCGGGCTGGCGTTCGGCGCCCTCGCACCGATCGACGATGTGCGCGCGAGCGCAGCTTACCGGCGCGAGGCGGCGGCCGAACTGGTGCATCGCGCGCTCGGCGAGCTCGCCGGCGCCGCGGGCGGGGATCGGCAATGAACGGCGAGCGGGTGGGGGAGAGGGCAGCGCGCGCGGCCGGCGCCGCGGCGCGGCGGCTGCGGCTGGTCGTCGACGGCGTCGCGCGCGCGGTGGCTTCGCCGGCGACCGCGCGCCTGTCCGACGTGCTGCGCGGCGAGTTCGGCCTCACCGGCACCAAGGTCGGCTGCGAGGCCGGCGACTGCGGCGCCTGCACGGTCCTGCTCGACGGCGCACCGGTGTGCGCGTGCCTCGTCGCCGCCGGGCGCTGCGACGGCCGCGAGGTGACCACGGTCGAGTCGATCGCGCGGGCGCCGGCCGGCTCGCTCGAGGCGCGCCTGCGCGCGGCCTTCGTGCAGAACGGCGCCGCTCAGTGCGGCATCTGTACCCCGGGGATGCTGATGGCGGCGCTCGACCTGCTGCGCCGGCATCCGTCACCGACCGAAGATCAGGTGCTCGACGGGCTCGGCGGCGTGCTGTGCCGCTGCACCGGCTATCGCAAGATCGTCGAGGCGGTGCTTGCGGCGGCGGACCGCGACGGGACAGCGGGGGTTGGCGGCGTCACGGTTGGCGCTGCGGTCGGTGCCCGGTTGCCGCGCGTCGACGCTGCGGCGAAGGTCGAAGGACGCGCGCAGTACGGCGCCGACGGCGCGCCGGCGGACGCGCTGTGGCTCGCGGTGATCCGTTCGCCGCACGCGGCGGCGCGCTTCGAGTACGGCGACCTCACGGCGTTCGTCACGGCGCACCCGGGGCTCGCGGGGGTGCTCACCGCAGCCGACATCCCGCGCAACCGCTTCGCGATCTTTCCCGACCTGCGCGACCAGCCGGCGATCGCCGAGGGGAGCGCGCGCATGCGCGGCGAGGCGGTGCTGGTGCTGGTCGGCGAGCGCGCGGCGCTCGACGCGATCGACCCCGCCGCGGTGCCGATCGCCTGGGAGCCGCTGCCTTCGCTCGAGCGCACCGAGCAGGCGCTTGCGCCGGGTGCGGCGGCGCTGCACGAGCGCTGGCCGGACAACGTGCTGTGCCGCGGGCGCGTTGCGCGCGGCGACGTCGACGCGGCGGTCGCGGCGGCGCCGCACGTGCTGCGCGCGAGCATGCGCACCGGCAGCGTCGAGCACGCGTACATCGAACCCGAGGCGGGCTGGGCTCATTGGAGCGGGGACGGCGCGGCGGCGCGCGTGACGGTGTTCGCGTGCACGCAGACCCCGTATCTCGATCGCGACGAGCTGGCGTGGATGTTCGAGCTCGACCCGGCGCGCGTGCGCATCGTGCCGTCGGCGGTGGGCGGCGGCTTCGGCGGCAAGCTCGACCTCTCGATCCAGCCGCTGCTGGTCGCAGCGGCGCGCAAGTTCGGGCGGCCGGCACGCATCGTCTACACGCGTGCGGAATCGATGGCGTCGACGACCAAGCGCCACCCGGCGCGGATGAGCGCAACGCTCGCGGCCGGCGCCGACGGCCGCCTGCTCGCGTACGACTTCGAGGGCGACTTCGACACCGGCGCCTACGCGTCGTGGGGGCCGACGGTCGCGAACCGCGTCCCGATCCACGCGAGCGGCCCGTATCGCGTCGGCGCGGTGCGCGCGCTCACGCGCGCGGTGTTCACGAATGGCGCGATCGCCGGGGCGTTTCGCGGCTTCGGCGTGCCGCAGTCGACGCTGCTGGGCGAGACGCTGGTCGACCGGCTCGCGCAGCGGCTCGGCGCCGATCCGCTCGAGTACCGGCTGGCGCAGGCGCTGCGCGCCGGCGATGCCACGCCCACCGGCCAGGTGCTGCGCGCCAGCGTCGGGCTCGCGGCCTGCCTGGAGGCGCTGCGCCCCGCGTGGCGCGAGGCGCGCGCGCGAGCGCAGGCGTTCAACGCCGCGTGCGCCGCGGGCCGAGGCGCGACGCTCGTCGCCGATGCGCGCGCGGCCGATCCGCACCGGCGCTACGCCGGGGCGAAGCGCCGCGGCGTCGGCGTGGCCTGCATGTGGTACGGCATCGGCAACACGGTGATCGCGAATCCGTCGACGATCGAAGCGGGCCTGCGCCGCGACGGCCGGGTGATGCTGTACAACGGCGCCGTCGACATCGGGCAGGGCGCGCAGACGGTGATCGCGCAGATCTGCGCCGACGCGGTCGGCGTGCCGTTCGCGCTCGTCGACCAGACCGGGCCCGACACCGACCTGACGCCGGATGCCGGCAAGAGCTCGGCGTCGCGCCAGACCTTCGTGTCGGGCAACGCGGCGAAGGCGGCCGGCGAGCAGCTGCGCGCGCGCCTGCTCGCGCTGCTCGGATTGCCGGAGCCGGCGCAGCTGCGGTTCGACGGTGCGACGCTGAGCGGCGAACACGGCGGGCGCATCGCTTCGGTTGCGCTGGCCGCACTGCCGGTCGACGAGCGCGGCGACGTCGCGCTCGGGCGCGGATACTTCGACCCGCCGACCGTGCCGCTCGACGCCGACGGCCAGGGCGTGCCGTACGCAACCTACGGGTTCGCCGCGCAGTTCGCCGAGGTCGAGGTCGACGTGGCGCTCGGCACCGTGCGCGTGCTGGCCGTGCACGCCGCGCACGACGTCGGCCGCGCGATCAACCCGACCCAGGTCGAGGGGCAGATCCACGGCGGCATCGCGCAGGGCCTGGGACTCGCACTGATGGAGGAATACGTGGCCGGAAGGACCGACAACCTGCACGATTACCTGATCCCGACGGCGGGCGACGTGCCGCCGATCGTCGTGCACCTGATCGAGGATCCCGAGCCGCTCGGGCCGTACGGCGCGAAGGGGGTCGGCGAGCCGGCGCTGGTCGCGACCGCGCCCGCGATCCTCAACGCGATCCACCACGCGACCGGGGTGCGCATGTCGCAGGTGCCGGTCACGCCCGACCGGTTGCGCGCGGCCTTGCGCGCGGAGCAGACGGACGACGCGCGCGGCGCGCAGCCGGAGAATCGCACCGGAGACGCCCGATGATCCAGAAACCCGGTTCGAACGCACTCGGCGAGCAGTTCGACGTCCCCGGCGACGGGGTGCCGGCGCAACCGCCGCCGCGGATGGCGGCCGACAAGGTCCAGTGCAACGCGTGCCCGGTGTTGTGCCAGATCTCCGAGGGCCGGCTCGGCGCCTGCGACCGCTGGGGCAACGAGGCCGGCGTGCTCACCCGCATCGACCCGCTGGTGCTGCTGCGGCGGCCCGGCGACGCGCAGTGTTTCGTCACCGGCATCGGCAGCGGCACGACCTATCCCGACTACCGGCCGGCGCCGTTCATCGTCGGCAGCCGTCACGAAGGCGTCGACCTGGTCACCGTCGTCACCGAGGGAATCTTCAGCTATTGCAGCTTCCGGGTGAAGATCGACACCGACCGCTTCCTCGGCCCCGAGCAGGCGACGGTGCGCCACCGCGGCGAGGCGGTCGGGCACGTGACCACGATCGAGTACGGGTCGCAGTTCCTGTCGCTGGGCGGCGTGCACCACCTGACCGGGGGCTCGAAGAAGGAGGGGCGGGTGGCTTGCGACCTGATGGTCGCGCTGGGCAACCGCGAGGCGGCGGAGCTCGAGATCGAGGGCGGCGCGCGGCTGCTCGTGCAGGCGGGCCGTCCGCCGGTCATCGACGGCGTCGAGGAGCAGCGCATGCGCGTCGGCTGCGGCTCGGCGACGATCGGCATCTTCGCGCAGCAGTGGCTCGGGCTCGCCGACGAGGTAGTGGTCGTCGACGACCACATCACCGGCGTGCTGTCGGAGCACCAGGCCGGCCGCTGCCTCGACATGACGCCGTCGGGCATCCGCATCCGCGGCCGCAAGTCGACGCCGGGGCGCTACTTCCAGGTCGCCGGTCCCGGCACCGGCTGGGGCGGCACCGACATCGAGGACCCGCTGTCGATCGTCGAGGGTTTCGATCCGAAGCTCGCGCGGCCCGGCATGCGGCTGCTGATGGTGTCGACCACCGGCGAG
>JANJTK010000094.1 GCA_024711155.1 Burkholderiaceae bacterium | reverse complement strand
TCGGCGCACAGGGCGCGCTGGTCGTGTACGTGATCCTGATCGGGTACTACGCGCGCTTCATGAACAGACTGGACCGCGAGTACGGGGTTCAAGAGGAGGAGGAAGCATGAGCGCAGCTCAACCGTCCCAGAAGTCCTTCGCGTCGCAGCTGAAGAAGGTCTACGGGTTCTACACCGGGGGTTTCGTCTCCTTCGTGATCGTGCTCGCGATCCTCGAGCAGATGGGGCTGCCCCGGCAGACCATCGGCTACGTGTTCCTGATCGCGACCGTGCTGCTGTACGCCGGCATCGGCATCATCAGCCGGACCAACGACGCGGCCGAGTACTACGTCGCGGGCCGGCGCGTTCCGGCGATCTTCAACGGGATGGCGGTCGGCGCCGACTGGATGTCGGCGGCGTCGTTCATCGGGATGGCCGGTACGCTGTACCTGACCGGCTACAACGGGCTCGCCTTCGTGATGGGCTGGACCGGCGGTTACGTGCTGGTGGCGCTGCTGCTGGCGCCGTACCTGCGCAAGTTCGGCCAGTTCACGATTCCCGACTTCCTCGGGGCGCGCTTCGGCGGGCACGTGCCGCGCTTCATCGGCATCGTGATCGCGATCCTGTGCTCGTTCACCTACGTGGTCGCGCAGATCTACGGCGTGGGCATCATCACGACGCGCCTGACCGGCGTGCAGTTCGAGATCGGGATCTTCCTCGGCCTCGCCGGCATCCTGGTGTGCTCGTTCCTCGGCGGCATGAGGGCGGTCACCTGGACGCAGGTCGCGCAGTACATCATCCTGATCATCGCCTACATGATCCCGGTGGTGTGGCTGTCGGTGACGCAGACCGGCTTCCCGATCCCGCAACTGGTCTACGGCCAGCAGCTCCAGAAGGTCACCAAGCTCGAGGAGAAGCTGATCGCCGATCCGAAGGAGAACGAGGTCAGGAAGATCTTCACCGATCGCGCAGCCGCTGCGGCCGAGAAGCTCAAGGACGTGCCGAAGGCGTACGCCGAAGGCAAGGCCGGGCTCGAGAAGGCCGTGGCCGACGCGAAGGCGGGCAACGACCCGGCGGCGATCAAGAAGGCGGAAGACGCGCTGGCCAAGTATCCGAAGGACGAGGCGGCAGCGAAGGCCGCCTGGACCAAGGATCGCGGGCTCGCGGCGCGCGGCGCGCCGATGTCGCGGCACGCCGAGGCCTTCGCCGGCAAGGACGACAAGGCGCGCGATATCTCGCGCCGCAACTTCCTTGCGCTGATCTTCTGCCTGATGGTGGGCACGGCCGCGCTGCCGCACATCCTGATGCGGTACTACACGACGCCGTCGGTGAAGGAGGCGCGCACGTCGGTGACGTGGTCGCTGTTCTTCATCTTCCTGCTCTACTTCACCGCCCCGGCGCTCGCCGTGCTGGTGAAGTTCGTGATCTACAACGATCTCGTCGGCACCGCATTCGCGAGCTTGCCGGGGTGGGTGCAGTCGTGGCAGGCGGTCGATCCGACGCTGCTGTCGATCGCCGACGTCAACGGCGACGGCGTGGTGCAGCGCGCGGAGATCGCCATCGGCGGCGACATCGTCGTGCTGGCAACGCCGGAGATCGCCGGCCTGCCGTACGTCGTGTCGGGCCTGGTGGCCGCGGGCGGCCTGGCCGCGGCGCTGTCCACTGCGGACGGCCTGCTGCTGACGATCGCGAACGCGCTGTCGCACGATCTCTACTACAAGATGATCGACCCGAACGCGCCGACGCAACGCCGCGTGCTGCTGTCGAAGATCCTGCTGCTGGTCGTCGCCATCCTGGCGGCCCTGGTGGCGTCGCAGAAGCCGGCGGACATCCTGTTCCTGGTGTCCGCGGCGTTCTCGTTCGCGGCCGCCGGATTCTTCCCGGCGCTCGTGATGGGGATCTTCTGGAAGCGCACCACCGGCATCGCGGCCTCGCTGGGCATGATCGCCGGCTTCGGTACGACGTTCTACTACATGACGATCACCCAGCCGTGGATGCGCGAGATGTTCTATGGCATCCCGAAGGCGACGCCGGTGACGAACCTGTGGTGGGACATCCAGCCGATCTCGGCCGGCCTGTTCGGCGTGCCGCTGGGCTTCATCGTGATCATCCTGGTCTCGCTGGTGACCCCGGCGCCCGACCGGAAGACGCAGGAGCTGGTCGAGAACGTTCGCTATCCGAACCTGAAGGCGGCCTGACGAAGCCGCCGGCCCGCCGGCGGCGCTGGCCGCCGCCGCGGGGCCGCCGTCGGCCGCTCGCGCGGCCGACGCGATCCGAAGCGGCCGATCCATCCGATCGGCCCCTTTTTTTCAGGTGCCGCGGGTTATACTTCGCGCCCTCGGAGGGATGGATGAGCGGTTTAAGTCGCACGCCTGGAAAGCGTGTAAGGGTTAACAGCCCTTCGGGGGTTCGAATCCCCCTCCCTCCGCCAGCAGAGGCAGCGAACCGCCGCAGCGGGAGCCGCACATGAACTCTGACGCCACCCAACCACGCCGCGTCGTCGTCACCGAGTTCGGCGAGAACCCGGTCGAGGCGGTCGAGCGCTTCCTGAAGATCGAGCCGATCGCGGTGCCAGTGCCGTCCGCGCTCGCGCCTGGCGAAGTCCTGATCCGCATCCGCAGCGCCGCCGTGTCGTGGGTCGACATGCTGATGGCGAGCGGGCAGTACCAGCACATGGCGACGCCGCCGTACACGCCCGGCATCGAGTACAGCGGCGAGGTGCAGGCGACCGGGCCCGGGGTCGATCCGGCGCGCTGCCGGGCCGGCGACGCGGTGCTGGTCGACTTCATGAAGGCGGGGCCGCGCTCGTACGGCGACTACCGGCACGCGGGCGGCTTCGCGACGCACGCGGTGGTGCCGTTCGAGGCGCTGCGGCCGATTCCGGCCGGTTTGTCGTTCGACCAGGCGGCGAACCTGCTCGGCGCCTACGAGACCGCGTGGCATTGCCTGATCGCGCGCGGGCAGCTGCAGGCCGGCGAGACGGTGCTGATCCACGGCGCGTCGGGGGTGACGGGACTCGCGGCAGTGCAGGTGGCGAAGCTGCTGGGCGCCACGGTGATCGCCACCGGGCGCTCGGACGAGAAGCTCGCCGTGGTGCGCGAGCAGGGGGCTGACCACGTCGTCAATCTGCGCGGCGACGACGGCGGGGTGCGCTGCTTCCGGGACGAGGTCAAGGCGCTCTCCGGCGGCGAGGGCGTCGACGTCGTCTACGACACGGTGGGCGGCGAGACTTCGCTCGAGAGCCTGCGCTGCATGGCTTTCGGCGCGCGCTTCCTGATCGTCGGCTGGGTGTCGACGCCCGACGTCGCGCGCGGCAAGGGGCAGCGCGGGGCGCCGAACGCCAACCAGCTGCCGACCAACATCGTGCAGATGAAGGGCCTGTCGGTGCTCGGCTGCCCGGCGGTCATCACCGCGCACCGCGATCCGCAGATGCGCGAGCGGCGCGTGGCGCAGGTGCTCGATTGGGCGGCAGCGGGACGCATCCGGCCGCTCGTGTCGCGCGCCTTCGCGCTCGACGACGCGAAGCAGGCGCTGCTGGCGCGCTGGAACGGCGACATCGTCGGCGGCTGCGTGCTGCACCCGTGAGCGGCGAGCGCACCGGCGCGATTGACAGCCCTCGGAGCGTCGGACTAAGGTTAGTCCTATGAGACTTGATGCAGACGCGACTGGCGCTACTGGCGCGACTGGCCCGCTGGCCGGGGTCACGGTGCTGGACCTCACCGCGGTCTTCATGGGGCCGACGACGACGATGATGCTGGGCGACTTCGGCGCCGACGTCGTCAAGGTCGAGCCTCCCGAGGGCGACGTGGTGCGCGGCATCGGGCCGAACGGCAACCGCGGCATGGGACCGGTCTTCATGACCGCCAACCGCAACAAGCGCAGCGTCGTGCTCGACCTCAAGACGCCCGACGGCAAGGAGGCGCTGCTGCGGCTCGCGCAGGCCGCCGACGTGCTGGTCTACAACGTGCGCCCGGCGGCGATGAAGCGGCTCGGGCTCGACTACGAGACGCTGGCGCAGGCGAATCCGCGGCTGATCTACGTCGGCACCTTCGGGTATTCGCAGCGCGGGCCGTACGCGCCCGAGCCGGCGTTCGACGACGCGATCCAGGCGGCGGTGGCGATTCCGCATGCGGCGGTCATGAACGGCGCCGACGTGCCGCGCTACGCACCGGTCACGATCGCGGACCGCTCGGTGGGCCTGTACGCGCTGGGGGTCATCTGCGCCGCGCTGTACGCGCGCGAGCGCACCGGCAGGGGGCAGGCGGTCGACGTGCCGATGTTCGAGACCATGGCGCACTACGTGCTGCAGGATCACCTGTACGGCCACGCGTTCGTGCCGGCCCGCGGCGGCTTCGGCTATCCGCGCATCCTGAACGCGCACCGCCGGCCCTACCGGACGAAGGACGGATTTGCGTGCGTGGTCGTCTACACCGACGCCCACTGGCGCGACTTCATGACGATCGTCGGCCGGCGCGAGATGTTCGAGACCGATCCGCGCTTCGCGACGATCGAGGCGCGCACGCGCAACATCGAGGCGCTCTACGGGCTCGTCGCCGAGGAACTCGAGCGGCGCACCACGGCGGAGTGGAAGGCGGCGCTGTCGGCGGTCGGGATTCCGCTGTTCGCGATGAACACCTTCGATTCGCTGCTCGCCGATCCGCACCTGGCCGAGATCGGCTTCTTCCAGGAAGTCGAGCATCCGACCGAGGGCCGGATCCGCGTCATGGCCTGTCCGTCGGAGTGGAGCGACACGAAGCCCGGCATCCGGCGCCACGTGCCGCGCCTGGGCGAGCACAGCCGCGAGGTCCTCGGCGAGCTCGGCTACACCGCCGCCGAGATCGACGCGTTGCTCGCGCGCGGCGTGACGCGGGAACCGCCGGGCGCCTGAGGAAGAAGGGAGCGTCGCGGTGCCGGATTTCGCGTTCAGCGACGAGCAGCGAGCGATCCGCGACGCCGTCACGCGCACGATCGCGGCCTTCGGCGACGATTACTGGCTCGCGCGCGACCGCGACGGCCGCTTCCCCGACGAGTTCTGCAAGGTGCTGGCGGACAACGGCTGGTTCGGAATCACGATGCCCGAGGAGTACGGCGGCGCGGGCAAGGGGATCACCGAGGGTGCGATCGTGATGAACGCGATCGGCGCGCTCGGTGCCGCGGCGACCTCGGCGGTCCACATCAACCTGTTCGGACCGCAGCCGGTGGTCGTCTTCGGCACGCCGGAGCAGAAGGCGCGCATGCTGCCGCCGCTGATCCGGGGCGAGCAGCGCGCGTGCTTCGGCGTCACCGAGCCCGACGCCGGCACGAACACGCCCGACATCGCGACCTTCGCCGAGCGGCGCGGCGAGCGCTACGTCGTGCACGGCCGCAAGGTCTGGATCTCGACGGCGCAGCGCGCCGACAAGATCCTGCTGGTGGCGCGCACCACGCGCCGCGAGGCCTGCGCGAAGCCGACCGACGGCATCACGCTGTTCTACACCGACCTCGATCGCTCGAAGGTCGCGATCCGCGAGATCGACAAGCTGGCGCGCAAGGCGGTCGACTCGAACGAGCTCTTCATCGACGGCCTCGAGATCCCGCTCGAGGACCGCATCGGCGAGGAGGGCAAGGGGTTTCGCTACCTGCTGCACGGGCTGAATCCGGAGCGCATCCTGGTCGCGGCGTCGTCGCTCGGCGCCGGCATGCGCGCGCTCGCGCGCGCGGTCGACTACGCGAAGCAGCGCGTCGTGTTCGGTCGCCCGATCGGCCAGAACCAGGCGATCCAGCACCCGCTGGCCGAGTGCTGGATGCGCCTGCAGGCGGCCGAGCTGACGATGTGGAAGGCCGCCGCGTTGTACGACGCCGGCGAGCCCTGCGGACTGGAGGCGACCAGCGCGAAGTACCTGGCGGCCGACGCCGCGTTCGAGACCGCGCAGCGCGCGGTGCGCGTGCACGGGGGCTTCGGTTTCGCGCGGGAATACCACGTCGAGCGCGGTTTTCGCGAGAGCATGCTCGCGATGATCGCGCCGGTGTCGCAGGAACTGGCGTTGTGCCACGTGGCCGAGCACGGGCTCGGCCTGCCGAAATCGTATTGACAACGAGGAGGGTCGACGATGAAGAACGGAATCAGGATCGTGCTGGCAGCGACGCTGGCCGCGCTGGCCCCCGCCGGCGCCAGCGCGCAGGCGGGGTTCCCGAGCAGGCAGCTGACGATCGTCGTGCCGTTCCCGGCCGGGTCGGGCACCGACACCAGTGCGCGCTTCGTCGCGCAGAAGCTGTCGGAGGCGATCGGGCAACCGGTCGTCGTCGACAACAAGCCGGGCGCCAACGGCTTCATCGCCGCGCAGGCGGCCGCGCGCGCGGCGCCCGACGGGCACACGCTGTTCGTCACCACGATGACCACGCAGTCGGTCAATCCGTTCCTCTTCAAGCAGCTGCCCTACGATCCGGAGCGCGATTTCGCTCCGGTGTCGATGTTCGTGAAGTCGCCGTTGTTCCTCGTCGTGCGCAACGACGACAAGGCGCCGAAGACGCTGCCCGAGCTGATCGAGCGCGCGCGCGCGGGCAGCCTGACCTATGCGAGCGGCAACACGTCGTCGCGGCTCGCCGCCGAACTGCTGGCGGCGCAGACGAAGACGAAGCTGCTGCACGTGCCGTACCGCGGTACGCCGCAGGCGCTGGCGGACCTGCTCGGCGGGCGCATCGACCTGATGTTCCCCGACGTGACGCCGGCGACACCGCACGTGCGCGACGGCAAGCTGCGGGCGCTCGGCGTGACCGGACGCGACCGCGTCAAGTCCTTCCCCGAGGTGCCGACGATGGCCGAGCTCGGCGTGCCGATCGACCTGATCGTGTGGGCGGGGGCGTTCGCGCCGGCGGGCACGCCGAAACCGGTCGTCGAGCGGCTGTCGGCCGAACTGCGCAAGATCGTCGTGACGCAGGAGGCACTCGACTTCTTCGCGCGCTTCGGGGGGACGACCTGGCCGACGACGCCCGACGAGATGGCGGCGATCCTGAAGAAGGAGCGCGAGTTCTGGGGCGCCGCCGTCAAGGCCGCGGGGATCGAGCCCGAATGACATGCGAGCGGGCGGCGCGGCGCGCGCCGTGCGGCGCGCCGGCGCGACGATGAAGCCGCGTTACCTGGTGCGCGCTGCGGGGATCGACGGCTATGCACCGGCCAACCACAGCGGGACCACCAACCGGCGCCTGATCGGACGCGAGACGGTCGGCGCGACGCTGGTCGAGGTGCTGGTCGGCACCATCGTGCGCGGTCACGGCGCCTCGCGGCACGCCCATCCCGGCCTCGAGCAGGCGTCGCTGCTGCTGGCGGGGGAGGGAACCGCCGAGGAGGAAGGCCGCGAGTTCCGTCTCGCGCCCGGGACCTGGGTCTTCAGCACGCGCGGCGCTTTCCACCGCCTCGTCGTCACCAGCGCCGAACCCGTTCGCGTGCTGGTCGTCTACGCGCCGCCGTACAGCGAGAACCCGGACGCCGTCGTCGTCGACGAGGCGACGAGCGGCGCGGGTCGCCCGGCACCGGACGCGCAGCGCGCGGCGTCGTCGACGCAATCGACGCCAGCTCCGCCGGCGCGCGGACCGCGCGGCTGGGAACGCGGTGCGCGGCTGGTCGAGCGGATCGGCTGGGAGACGACGCGCGCGCGCAGCATGCAGGTGTTCGACGTCGAACTCGCGGCGGGCGCCGGCTGCGAAGCGCACCGCGACGACGATGCCGAGCAGGCGCTGCACGTGCGCGCGGGTGAACTGTCGCTGCTCATCGACGGCGACGCGGTGCAGGCGCTCGCCGGGGACTGGGTGTTCGTGCCGCGCGCAGCCGAGTGGCGCTGCGAGGCGCGCAAGGGGAGCAGCGTGCTGCTGGTGCGAGGGCTGGCGGGCGGCGAGGGGAGCGACGCCTAGGGCCGGCGCAGCGACGGCGCCAGTTCGTCCGGACTCCTCTCGCGCAGGATCGAGGTCGGCAGCGCGAGGTTGATGACGAACTGGTCGCCCCGATACCAGGACGAGCCGGTGTAGACGATGCGCCCCTGCGGGTCGACGATGCGGCGCACGATGCGAGCCACCGGCGAGCCGAAGGGATAGTTCAGTCGCTCCGACAGGAAGTAGTCGGCAGGCTCGACCGTGATCACCTGCTCGATGGCTTCGGCCACCTCGGTTTCGTTCAGCACGAGGCGCAGGATCCGCTCCTTCTCGATGCGCCTCTTCGGGAAGCGCCGGTAGAGCGCCGTCGGCACGAAGATCTGCATCGCGCCGAACGGCCGCCCGCCGTGCAGGTGGAC
>JANJTK010000092.1 GCA_024711155.1 Burkholderiaceae bacterium | reverse complement strand
CAAATCGGCGGGACCCGTCGCCGTCGGGCGGGCAGCGCCCCGCGGCCCCGGGGGGCGGTTTTGGAGGTAGTCGCCGGCAGCCCCCCGAAGCGGGGGCGGAGCCCCCTGCCCCGCCAGGGCCGCGCGCCGTGCGGCAGCCCGCCGCGGCCGGCGAGTGGGCAGCGGGCGGGCCCGCGCAGCGCCCGGCCCGCGGCGCAGAGGCCTGGCGCGCTGCTCAGCGAGCGAACGGCGTGACCAGCATGCGCCGCACGTCGTCGGGCAGCGGCGTCGACTTGCGCTTGCGGTAGTCCACCCACACCGTCTTCGCCGCCCCCTGCGCATACAGCACCTGCGCGTCGTCCGTGCGCGTCATGTCCACGTAGGTCTCGAAGCTCGAGCGCCCGATCTCCTGCGCCACCGTGTATTGCCGCACCAGCACCGTCCCCGGGTACGTCAGTTCGCGCATGAACGTGCAGCGCGCGTTGACGATCAGCGGCCCGACGGCCGAGACGTTCGTCTCGACGCCGAGCGCGTCGAACCACGAGATCCGCACCTGCTCCATGTAGCGGAAATAGACCGTATTATTCACGTGGCCCATCGCGTCCATGTCGCCCCAGCGGATCGGGATCTCCATCTCGTGGACCAGGATGCGCTCGCTCACCGTTCGTTTCCTCCGACCGACCATCGCGCGCTCGCTGCGCGCCTGCAGGCCGTCATGATCACCCACCCGGAACGCGACGCGCTCCAGAACGAAATTCACGCGCGTCCCCGCCAGCCGGTGGCGACGCCGCAGCGAGTGTCGCACATCGCGCTGCTGCGTCCCGCGCACAGCGCCCGCGACGACCCCGCGGATCCGCTCGTCGCACTGTGCGCTCGCGCCGGCGTCGCGCCACCCGCATCGCGCGACGGGCACTTCTTCGCCGACTTCGGCGCGTTTCGCCTCAAGCGCGAGCGCCACGGCGAGTTCGACGACTACACGGTCTATTGCGACGGCGGCGACGCGCTGGCGCCGTTCGCGCAGCCGGCCATCGACGCGCTGCCCGCCGACTGGCTCGCGGCGCTGCCCGGCGCACTGATCGCGGCGCTGCACGTTGCGCTGCTGCCCGCGGCCGAGCCGACGCCAGGCGCGCTCGCCGCGTTCGTCGGCGGCGAGCTGTGCGGGGCGTCGATCGCGGATGGCGCCGCGGCGGCCTACACCGACTTCCGCGTCGACGCGCGCGGCTTCACGCGCGTCCTCGTGCTCGACCGCGCGCTGAGCGCGACCTACGCCGGCCGCGTGGTGCAGCGGCTGATCGAGGTCGAGGTCTACCGGATGATGGCGATGCTCGCGTTCCCGCTGGCGCGCGCGAGCGCGGCCGAACTCGACCGCGTCGAGCACTCGCTCGGCGCGCTCGTCGGCCGGCTCGAGTCGGCGCCGGTCGAGGAGGAGCCGCAGATGCTGGGCGAGGTGAGCCGCCTCGCGGCAACGGTCGAGCGGATCGCCTCGGAGGTCGGTTTCCGCTTCGCCGCGGCCCGCGCATACCACGCACTGGTGCGCCAGCGCGGCGCCGAGCTGCGCCAGCAGCGGCTGCCGGGACTGCAGACGCTCACCGCCTTCCTCGAGCGGCGCTTCGATCCGGCGATGGCCTTCTGCGACAGCGTCGGCCGGCGCGTCGAGGCGCTCGCCGAGCGCGTCGCGCGCGCCAGCGCGCTGCTGCGCACGCGGGTCGACATCGAGCGCGAGCGGCACAACCAGGAACTGCTCGCCGCGATGAACCGCCGCGCGCAGCTGCAACTGCACCTGCAGCAGACCGTCGAAGGGCTGTCGGTGGCGGCGATCACGTACTACGCGACCGGACTCGCCGCGTACCTGTTCAAGGCGATGAAGACGGCCGGCCTGCCGATCGAGCCGGACCTGGCCACCGGGCTGTCGATCGTTCCGATCGCGGTCGCGGTCGCGCTCGGCGTGCGCCACATCCGCGAGGGCATCCGCCGCCGCCTGCACGGAGAGACGGCGCCGCGCTGAGCGCGCCCCCCGGCGCCCCGGGTCACATCGCGAAGCCGTCGTCGGCGGCGAGCACGGCGCCGTTGATGAAGTCGGAGCGCTCGGAGGCGAGCAGCAGCAGCGCGCCGTCGAGGTCCTCGGGCTTGCCCAGGCGCCGGCGCGGCAGCATCGACAGCAGCTTCTTGCCCGCGTCGGTGCGCCAGTGCTCGCTGTTCATCTCGGTCTCGATGTAGCCGGGGCACAGCGCGTTGACGTTGATGCCGAATCGTCCCCACTCGAGCGCCATCGCGCGCGTCATGTGCACCACCGCCGCCTTGCTCATGCAATAGATGCCGATCTGCGCGAGCACCCGCAGCCCGCCCATCGACGCCACGTTGACGATGCGCGCCGGGCGGATCGGCCCTTCCTTGGCGCGCGCGACCATGCGCCGCCCGACTTCCTGCGCCACGAAGAACGACCCGCGCGTGTTGGTGTCGAACATGAAGTCGAAGTCGTCCGGCGTGACGTCGAGCAGCCGCTGCGCGGTGCTCACTCCCGAGTTGTTCACCAGGATGTCGATCGGCCCCGCCTCGGACTCTGCCTGCGCGACCGCCGCGCGGATGCTGTCGAGGTCGGTGACGTCGAGTTCGACCACGTGGGCGTCGCCGCCGTTGGCCTCGATCTCCGCTCGCAGCTCCTTCAACCGCTCGACGCGGCGCGACGCGAGCACCACCTGCGCGCCGTTGTCGGCGAGCACCCGCGCGAAGCGCGTCCCGAGTCCGCTCGAGGCGCCCGTGACGAGCGCGGTTCTGCCGTCGAGCGCGAAGCTGGTGGCCATGGGAAATTCTCCTTTCTTGGACAGCGATGAGCCGGATGCGGCACGATGTTAGCCGATGCAACGATCCGCTCCGGCGATCCGGCCCGGTTTGCATCGGGTGGCCGCTTTCCGGACAATCCTGGCCGTAACCGCATATGTACAGACATCCGGAGGTTTGAGCCCATGGACATCGAACGCGATTCGATGGAGTTCGACGTCGTGATCGTCGGCGGCGGACCCGCCGGCCTCGCAGCGGCGATCCGCGTCAAGCAGCTCGCCGCCGAACGCGGCGCCGACATCGGGGTGTGCGTCATCGAGAAGGGCTCGGAGGTCGGCGCGCACATCCTGTCCGGCGCGGTGATGGACCCGCGCGCGCTCGACGAACTGATTCCCGACTGGCGCGACCGCGACGCCCCGCTGCAGACCGCGGTCACCGGAGACCGCTTCCTGTTCCTGTCGGAGGGCGGCGCGCGCCAGGTTCCGAACTGGATGCTGCCGGACTGCTTCAAGAACCACGGCAACTACATCGTGAGGCTCGGCAACGTCGTGCGCTGGCTCGGCCAGCAGGCCGAGGCGCTCGGCGTCGAGATCTTCCCCGGTTTCGCTGCCGCCGAGATACTCTATCGCGAGGACGGCTCGGTCAAGGGCGTGGCCACCGGCAACATGGGCGTCGGCCGCGACGGCGAGCCGACCGACGCGTTCCAGCCCGGCATGGAGCTGCACGCAAAATACACGCTGTTCGCCGAGGGCGCGCGCGGGCACCTCGGCAGGCAGCTGATCGCCAGGTTCGGCCTCGACGCCGGACGCGATCCGCAGAGCTACGGCATCGGACTGAAGGAGCTGTGGGAAATCGACCCGGCCAGGTCGGACCCGGGGCTCGTCGTCCACACCGCCGGCTGGCCGCTCGACGGCGGCACCTACGGCGGTGCGTTCGTCTATCACCTCGGGGACAACAAGGTGGCGGTCGGCTACGTCGTCGGCCTCAACTACCGCAACCCGTACCTGTCGCCGTACGAGGAGTTCCAGCGCTACAAGACGCACCCGGCGATCCGCGCATTCCTCGAGGGCGGCAAGCGGCTCGCCTACGGCGCGCGCGCGATCACGGCGGGGGGGCTGAACTCGCTGCCGAAGTTCACCTTTGCCGGCGGCGCGCTGGTCGGCTGCGATGCCGGTTTCCTGAACGCATCGCGGATCAAGGGCAGCCACGCGGCGATCAAGACCGGCATGCTGGCCGCCGAAGCCGCCGTCGAGGCGCTCGGCGCCGGGCGCAGCGGCGACGAGTTGACCGGCTACGCCGACGCGTTCCGCTCCTCGTGGCTGCACGACGAGCTGTACCGCGCGCGCAACTTCAAGCCCGCGATGGGCAAGGGCCTGTGGCTCGGCACGCTGCTGGTCGGAATCGACCAGGTCGTGTTCCGCGGCAAGGCGCCGTTCACGCTGCACACGAACCGGCCCGACCACGAGTACCTGCTGCCGGCCGCGCAGTGCCAGCCGATCGCCTATCCGAAGCACGACGGCAAGCTGAGCTTCGACCGTCTCTCGTCGGTGTTCATCTCGAACACCAACCATGAGGAGAACCAGCCGGTCCACCTGACGCTGAAGGACGCATCGGTGCCGGTGAACGTGAACCTCGCGCGCTACGCGGGTCCCGAGCAGCGCTACTGCCCTGCCGGTGTCTACGAGTTCGTGCGCGACGACGACGGCACGGATCGCCTGCAGATCAACGCGCAGAACTGCGTGCACTGCAAGACCTGCGACATCAAGGATCCGACCCAGAACATCGTCTGGGTCGTGCCCGAAGGCGGCGGCGGTCCGAACTACGCGGGGATGTAAGCGCCGGGGTGCGCGGCGCCGTGCCGCGCACGGCCGGGGCGCGAGGCCCCGGCCAATGCGGCCCCGATCAGCCGGCTCAGATCGGCTTCTTAAGGAACAACGCGCCGCGGATCTGGCCCGGCGTGAAGCCGGTGCCGCGGTCGTTCGGGTACAGCGCGTGCAGCTTCGTCTTCACTGGCTCGCTCAACATGGCAGTCGGTCCGTGGCACTGCACGCACAGCGGCTGCGTCGGCAGCGCCTTGGCATAGCGGAAGACCGGCTTGCCGTTCTCGGTGACGACCTGCCAGGTTTCGAGGGTCGATGCCGCGACGCCTGCCGCCACCTGCGAGTCGAAGCGTTCGAGCGCGGTACGCTCCCACGGATCGGGCACGCCCTTCGGATTGCGATTGCGCAGGCTCGCGCGGCGGATGTTCCAGCCGCTCTTCTGGGATGCCGCCTGCGCCATCTGCGGCGCCTTGACGCTGCACACCTCGATCGCTCCGGCGGGCCCGGTGCGGTTCAGTTCGGCGCTGAGCACGCCGAGCAGATTGGCCGGAACCGTGGCGGCGAGGTTGCGCGCCTGCTCCAGGTAGCCGGGAGGCGCAGCGACCGGCGCCGGCGTGGCGGCGCATCCGCCGAGTACGAGCGCGGCCAGCGCGGGCATGGCAAGGGATACCGTCGGCTTCATCAGCCTGTCCTCCTTCGTGGATGTCGTGGGCGTCGTGGTTTTTTCGGCTATTGGAACT
>JANJTK010000088.1 GCA_024711155.1 Burkholderiaceae bacterium | reverse complement strand
CTGAGCCCGCCGTCGGTGGTTCTCGTCATCTCCGCGATCCTGCCGGAACTGTCGATCGGCAAGCTCTACATGGCGGCGTGGGTCCCCGCCACCCTCGCCGCGATCGGCTACATGATCGCGATCTCGATCGTCGTTCGCTTCGACCCCGCCGCGGGCCCGGCCGGGCCGCAGGCGACCCTGGCCCAGAAGGTGCGCACGCTGCTCGACCTGATGCCCGTCATCGTCGTGTTCGTCGTGATGATGGGCGGCATGTACGGCGGCTTCTTCACGCCGACCGAGGGCGCCGCGGTCGGCGCGGCCGCCACCGCCGTCATCGCGGTCGTGCGCGGCGGCATGCGCCTGCACGGCCTCATCCAGTGCCTGCTCGACACCGCGAAGATCACCGGCATGATCTTCCTGATCCTCATCGGCGCCGACCTCTTCAACGCGTTCCTCGCGATCACGCAGATGCCGACCCAGGCGGCCGACGCGATCGCCGGCAGCGGCTTCTCGCCGATGACGGTGCTGATCCTGATCCTGCTGATGTACCTGGTGCTCGGCTGCGTGATGGACTCGATGTCGATGATCCTGATCACGATTCCGGTGCTGTTCCCGATCGTGATGAAGCTCGACTTCGGCCTGAACCCCGAGGAGACCGCGATCTGGTTCGGGATCGTCGTGCTGATCTGCGTCGAGGTGGGCCTGATCACGCCGCCGTTCGGGCTCAACGTGTTCGTCATCAACTCGATGGCACCCGAGGTGCCGATGTCCGAGTCGTTCCGCGGCGTGCTGCCGTTCCTCGCGAGCGATTTCTTGCGCGTCGTGATCCTGGTCGCGTTCCCGGTGATCACGCTGGGCGTGCTGAGGCTGCTGCAATAGCCGCAGGGGGCCGAGCGACGTCCTTCGCGCGGCCCGACGACTACTTCGCCCCGACTTCGCCCTCTTCCGCCGGCGCGTCCGGCAGCGGTGCGTCGTCCGTATTGCGCGCGTCGTCCGCAGTCCGCGCGTCTTCACGAGCGCTTGCGTCCTCCAGGGCCGGCACGTCCTCCAGCAGCCGCGCGCTGTCCCGGTCCGGCAGCGACTCGACGTCGCGCAGCTTGCGCTCGATCGCGCGCGTTCTCACCGCGGCGGTGCCGAGCGTCGTGCTGGCGCGGTCGATCTGCTCCTTGGTCTTCGCCAGCACGTCGCCGAACTTGCCGAACTCGGTCTTGACAGCGCCCAGCAGCTGCCACACCTCGCTCGAGCGCTTCTCGACCGCCAGCGTGCGAAAACCCATCTGCAGGCTCGAAAGGATCGCCGCCAGCGTGCTCGGCCCTGCGACCACCACGCGCGAAACGCGCTGCAGGTCGTCGACCAGGCCGGGCCGGCGCACGACTTCGGCATACAGGCCTTCGGTGGGCAGGAACATCAGCGCGAAGTCGGTCGTGTGCGGCGGCGACACGTACTTCGTCCGGATCGCCTTCGCCTCGACACGCAACCGCTGCTCGAGCTGGCGCGCCGCAGCTTCCGCGCCGGCGGCGTCGGCCTTCTCCCGCGCGAGCACGAGCCGGTCGTAGTCCTCGCGCGGGAACTTGGCGTCGATCGGCAGCCACACCGGCGCGTCGTCGCCGCGCCCGGGCAGGCGGATCGCGAACTCGACGCGCTCGCTCGAGCCGGGGATCGTCACGACGTTGGACGCGTACTGCTCGGGCACCAGCAGCTGCTCGAGCAGCGACGCGAGCTGCACCTCGCCCCAGGTGCCGCGCGTCTTGACGTTGCCGAGCACGCGCTTGAGGTCGCCGACGTCCGAGGCCAGCGCCTGCATCTCGCCCAGGCCCTTGTGGACCTGCTCGAGGCGATCCGACACCTGCTTGAACGACGCGCCCAGGCGCTGCTCGAGCGTCGCGTGCAGCTTCTCGTCGACGGTGCGCCGCATCTCCTCGAGCTTGCCCGCGTTGTCGACCTGCAGCTCGCGCAGCCGGCGCTCGAGCGTCTCGCGCAGCGCCTCGAGTCGCGCCTCGGTGCCGGCGCGCAGCGCCTCGAGCCGCTGCTCGTTGCTCTCGCGCAGCGCGCCCAGGCGCTGCTCGTTGGCCTCGGTGAGCCGCGTGAGCTGCAGCGCGAAGGCGTCGATCTGGTTGTTCTGCACACCGGCGATCGTGCCCATCTGTTGCGTGAGGTTGCGCCCGAGTTCGGCCAGCGCGCCGCTCAGCTCGAGCCGGTTCTCGCGCGCCTGCCCGGCGTTCTCCTCGCGCTGCTCGCGCTGCTGCAGCAGCTGCGCCTGGTGCAGCCGCGCCAGGTCGTCGAGCGCCGCCCGGTGATCGGGCGCGCGCCGCAGCACGAGCACGAGCAGCAGCACGAGCGCGATCGCCACCAGCACGGCGGTCGCCACCAGCATGACTTCGATCACGGACAAGGTCGGCTCGCTCGCTCAGGCTTGTGGGGGAATGGAATATCCGCGAGGATACCGACGCGCGGACGATCCGTCAGGAAGCCATCATGAAGATTCGCATCACGGCCATCGAAGCCGCCGCCCTGCTCGCGGTGCTGCCCGCGATCCTGCCCGCGACCGTGCCCGCAGTCCTGTCCACGGTCCTGCTGGTCGCTCCGGTCGACGCGCCGCTCGCCGCCAGCACGGGGCCCGGGCAGGCCGACAGCCGCACGGTCTGGCGCTGCACGAACAAGGATGGCCGCACCGTGTTCTCTGACGAGCCGTGCCCCGGCGCGGCGCAGGCGCGTCCGTGGAAACCGAAGACCGCCGCCGCGGGCATCCAGCGCTCGGCGCAGCCCGCCGGCAACCCGGCGCCCGCGCGCGCCGCCGACGCGGCGCGTCACGATCCGTTCGTCGAGTGCCAGCGCCGCGGGGGCAACTTCGATCCGGCGTCGCGGATCTGCCGCCTGCCCGACGACGCCGCGCGGCAGATGTTCGGTCGCCAGTAACTCACGCGTTGCGCAGCGTCGCCAGCGGCGGCGCGCGCAGAACACCGCGCAGGCCCAGCCAGCCCGCGAGCAGCGACAGCACGGTGCCGATCGCGATGCCCGCCGGCAGCGCCGCCCAGCGCGGCGCGTAGTCGAACTGGAACACCTGGCCCGCGAGCACCCAGCCGATCGCGATCGAGCCGGCCGCGGCCATCAGGCCCGCGAGCGCGCCGCTGAACGCGAGCTCGATCAGCTGCGCGGCCGCCAGCTGGCGGCCCGACGCGCCGAGCGCCCGCATCAGTCCCGCCTCCAGCACGCGCTCGTCGCGCGAGCTCGCGAGCGCGCCCCACAGCACCGCCACGCCGGCCGCGAGCGCGAGCAGGAACAGCGACTGCACCGCGCGCACGACCTGGTCGAGCATCTGCTGCACCTGCCGCACGATGTTGCCGGTGTCGAAGACGGTGAGATTGGGGAAGCGCCGCACGAGTTCGCGGTCGAGCCCGGGCGACGACTCCGGCTGGTGGTACGCGGTGATCAGCGTCTGCGGGCGGTCGCCGAGCGCCGCCGGCGACAGGATCATGAAGAAGTTCACCTGCATCGAATCCCACGCCACCTTGCGCACGCTCGTGAGGCGCGCGCCGACGGTCTCGCCGGCGATGTCGAAGCCGAGTTCGTCGCCGACCGCCAGCCGCAGCGTCCCCATGATCCCCTGCTCGGCCGACACCTCGGCAGCGCCGGGCGCGAACCAGCGCCCCTCGACGATCCGGTTGTGGCTCGGCATGCGCTCGGCGTACGAGAGGTTGAACTCGCGGTCGACCATCCGCTGCGCGCGGTCGTCGGCATAGTCCTCGGGCTTCACCGGGCGGCCGTTGATCGTCACCAGCCGCCCGCGCACCATCGGCAGCATCGCCGGCGCGCGCACGCCGCCTGCCTCGAGCGCGGCGCGCACCGCCTCGCCCTGGTCGGGCTGGATGTTGACGAGGAAGCGGTTCGGCGCATCGGGCGGGCTCGCGCGCCGCCAGCCGTCGACCAGGTCGTTGCGAGTGACGGTGAGCAGCATCAGCGCCATCAGCCCGACCGCAATCGATGCGGTCTGCGTTGCGGTGAGCGCGCGCCGGCGCGACCACGACGCGAACGCGAGCCGCAGCGCCGGGCTCCCCGCGACTGCGCGCGTGCGACGCAGCGGCTCGAGCAGCCGCACCGCCGCGAACGCGACCGCGACGAACACCAGTGCGCCACCAGCGAAGCCGCCGATCGAGACCAGCGCGAGCCGCGTGTCGCGCGCGAACCAGAACAGCAGCGCGCAGAAAGTCGCGGCCGCGAGCGCGATCGCCACCCACGCCGAAGCGGGCGCCGGCGCGATCTCGCGCCTGATCACGCGCAGCGGCGGCACGCCGGCGAGTCGGAGGAACGGCCAGGCGCCGAAGCCGGCCACGAGCACGAGCGCCACGCCGAGCGCCTGCAGCGCCGGGATCCAGCTCGCGCGCGGCAGCGGCACGTCGATCAGCGGCTCGATCGCCGCGACCAGCGCGAAGTGCACCGCCCAGCCGAGCGCGACGCCGAGCGCCGCGCCGGCCAGCGCCACCCAGCCCAGTTCGAGGCCGAGCAGCCGCAGCAGGCGCGCCTGCCCGAGCCCCATCGCCTTCATCGCCGCGCAGCCGTCGAGGTGGCGCGCCGCGAAGCGCCGCGACGCGAGCCCGATCGCGACCGCGGCGATCAGCGCCGACAGCAGCGCAACCAGCGACAGGAAGCGCTCCGCGCGATCGAGCGTCGCGCGCCTCTCGGGGCGGCCGCTCTCGAGCGACTCGATGCGCTGGCCGCGCGCGAGACGAGGCTGCGCCCACTGCTCGAACGCGGCCACCGCCGGCGGCTCGCCCGCCACCAGCAGCTGCCAGCGCACGCGGCTGGCCGGCTGGACGAGCCGCGTCGCCTCGAGGTCGGCGAGCGAAAACATCGCGCGCGGCGCGAAGTTCACGAAACCGGCGCCGCGGTCGGGCTCGAACGCGATGACCCCGGTCACGCGGAACTGCGCGTCGCCGAGGGAAATCGTGCCGCCGTTCGCGACGCCGAGCGCCTTCGCGATCTGCGGATCGAGCCAGACTTCGCCGCGCCCCGGGGCGCTCGGCGGCTCGGCGGTCGCCGGACCTGCCGCAGGCGCGCTCGCCGCCGCGGCGCCCGCCGCGTCCGGCGGCACGCGCTCGATGCGCACGCGTCCGCGCAGCGGATACGCGTCGCTCACCGCCTTCACGGCCGCCAGCTGCGGCAATCCACCGGCGCTCGCCATGCTCGGGAACACGACCGTGCGCGCGATCCGCAGGCCGCGCCGCTCGGCCTCGGCTTCGAGCGCCTGCTCGGGCGGACGGTCCGAGCCGATCACGAGATCGGCGCCGAGCAGCTGCGCCGCCTCCTGCGCGAGCGCGCCGCGCATCCGGTCGACGAAGAAGCCGACGCTCGCGACCGCGCCCACCGCGACGGCGAGCGCCGCCACCAGCAGCCGCAGCTCGCCCGCGCGCCAGTCGCGCCGCGTCAGCCGCAGCGACAGCAGCAGGTCGCGCATGAAACTCCTACAGACGGAACGGGTTGAAATCGGTCTCCCGATCGTACCAGTCCTCGTGTTCGGCCCGCTTGAGGAACCCGACCACCTGGTAGGTGATCGGCGTGAACGCGGCCTCGATCAGCGTCTTCGCGATCCATTGCGAGAGCATCAGCTGCGCGACCAGCTCGTTGGGAATGATGCCGCTGTTCCAGAACGCGAGCGGATAGAACAGCAGCGAATCGACCCCCTGCCCGGCCACCGTCGAGCCGATCGTGCGCGCCCACAGGTGCCGCCCGCGCGTCGCGAGCTTCATCTTCGCGAGCACGAACGCGTTGACGAACTCGCCGCACGAGTAGGCGACGAGCGACGCGAGCACGATGCGCCAGGTGTTGCCGAACGCGACCTCGTAGGCCGCCTGGTGCGGCCAGCCCGGCGCCGGCGGCAGCTGCACGACGACCCACGCCATGAACGCCGCAAACGCCATCGCCGCGAAGCCGGCCCAGATGACGCGTCGCGCCTTCGCGTAGCCGTAGACCTCGGTGAGGATGTCGCCGAAGATGTACGTGATCGGAAAGAACAGCACCGCCGCCCCGAAGGTCGCGGTGCCGATCAGCGGCAGGTCCATCCGGACCGCCTTGGCCGGGCCGATCAGGTTCGAGCAGACGTAGACCGCGACGAACCCGACCATCACGAGATCGAAGTAGCGGTAGTCGCGCCGTGGGGCGCCCTGCGTCGCGTCGCCCGCCGGCCGAGGTTTTTTATTCATGGTTGCACCTCGAACATGAAGCGCGAAGCATAGCCGATGTCGCCGCGAGGCCCGGCGGAGCCGCGGATCGGCCCGCAGGCCCGGGACGCCGACTGAGGAGGTCCCGGCGCGCTCAGGCGCGCGGCAGGATCACCACCTTGCCCATCACGCGGCGCTCCATCACGTCGCGCAGCGCCTGCGCGGCCTGCGCGAGCGGATAGGTCTTCGTCACCGGCGGACGCACCTTGCCCGACTGGTACAGCGCGAACAATTCGCGCAGGTGCTCGCGCGTGCGCTTCGCGTCGCGCTGCACGAACGCGCCCCAGAACGCGCCGACGATCGAGGCGGTCTTCAGCATCGGCAGGTTCAGCGGCAGCTTCGGGATGTCGCCGGCGGCGAAGCCGATCACCAGGTGCCGGCCTTCCCACGCGATCGAGCGGAACGCCGGTTCGGTGTACGGCCCCCCGACCGGGTCGTAGATCACGTCGGGCCCCTGGCCGTCGGTGAGCGCGCGGATGCGCTCGCGCAGGTCCTCGGCAACGTAGTCGATGGTCGCGTCGGCGCCGTGCGCGCGGCACAGCGCGAGCTTGTCTTCGCTCGAAGCCGCCGCGATCACGCGCGCGCCCATCGCCTTGCCGATCTCGACCGCCGCGATGCCGACGCCGCCCGCGGCGCCGAGCACCAGCAAGGTCTCGCCAGCCGCGAGATGTGCCCGGTCCTTCAGCGCATAGAGGCTGGTGCCGTACGCGAGCACAAAAGCCGACGCGCTCGGGAAGTCCATCCCGTCGGGGATCGGCATCAGGCGCGCCGCCGGCGCGAGCAGTTCCTGCGCGTAGCCGCCCCACGGCACGTTCGCGATCACGCGGTCGCCCGGCTTCCAGCCCTTCACGCCGTCGCCGACCGCCGTCACCACGCCGGCCACTTCGGCACCCGGCGAGAACGGCAGCTCGGGCTGCAGCTGGTACTTCTTCTGGATGATCAGCGCGTCGGGAAAGTTGACCCCGGCCGCGTGCACTTCGATCAGCACCTCGCCCGCGCCCGGCACCGGCGACGGAACGTCCTCGACCACCAGCGACTCCGGTGGTCCCCAGGCCTTGCACAGCACCGCTTTCATCCGATCGCTCCCGCTGGAAGTGGCGGGACCGGCGCTGGGCCGGTCCCGGTCAGGCTCCGAAGGAGGATCTTACGGCAGCGCGCGGCGGCCCCGCGCGCCTGCGCTCGCTCAGGGGAAAGTGAAGTCCAGTCCGCTCACGTCGCCGCTGCCCACGTCGGCGTCGTCGTCCTGCGTCGCGGTGCCGTTGCTCGCGCGCACGACATACACGCCGGCGTTGGCCGCATCGCCGAGGGTACCGCCGAACGAAGCGACTTGCGCCGCGTCCGCGGGCACCGCGAGCTCGTAGTCACCGGTGTCGGCATCGGCGTTCGCGACGGCCGCCTGGATCACGACATCGAGCGCATCGTCGGCGTTGTCGACGACCTTCTGCAGCGCCTGCGCCGAATTCGTCGCGCCCGCTGGGCCGATCGTCCCGGCGATCGTCTGCATCGTCGCCGTCGCCAGCGTCACCTGCGACACCTCGGTCTTCGCGCCGATCGTGACCGGCACGTTCGTGTACACCACGTTCGCATAGCCGGGCGCACCGAGCACGAGGTTGTAGGCCGGCGTGCCCGCGGGCCGCACCGGCACCGGCGCCAGCGTCCACGTGCCGTCGGCGTTCACGGTCGTCGAACGAACGACGGTGACGGCGCCGGTGGCCGGATCGAAGCGCTGCAGCGAAACGCTGGCGCCGTCGGCCGCCGCATCCGTGTCGACCGAGCCCTCGATCGTGCCGACCGAGGCCATCGCGATCACCGACACGACCGGCTTGAGCAGGTACTTGCCGCTGTTGCCGGCCTTGACGATCGACTTGCAGGCGTCGAAATCGAGCACCAGGTCGACCTGCTCGTCGGCCGCGACGTCGAAACCGTGGCGCAGCTTCAGGCCGCTCTGCTGGGCGCTCGGCGTGTCGAGCGAAATCGGGGTCTTGGTCGCGTCGGCGGTGAGCACCACCTGGTTCGCCCCC
>JANJTK010000075.1 GCA_024711155.1 Burkholderiaceae bacterium | reverse complement strand
GAAACCGTCTATATGGTGATGAACTACCTGCAGGGCGACACCCTGCAGGACTTCATCGTCACCGCCCGCGACCTGAAGCGCGACAAGGTATTCCGCGAGTCCACCATCCGCAGCCTGTTCGACGAGATTCTGCGTGGCCTGCGCATCGTGCATCAGCACAAGATGCTGCACCTGGACATCAAGCCCGCCAATATCTTCATCACCAACGACAACAAGGCGGTGCTGCTGGATTTCGGTGCGGCGCGCGAGGTGCACGCGAACCGGCTGCTGCACCTGGACCTGAAGCCGGCCAACGTCTACCTGCGGCTCGACGGCACGCCGCTGCTGCTGGACTTCGGGGCGGCGCGGCGCGCGCTCGACGCGCAGCCGCAGAAGCTGTTTCCGATGTACACGCCCGGCTTCGCCGCGCCCGAGCTGTACCGGCGCACCCAGCAGCTCGGTCCCTGGACCGACGTCTACGGCCTGGGCGCGAGCATGTTCGGCTGCATGACCGGCCAGCCGCCGCAGCCGGCGGACCAGCGCGAGATCGAAGACAAGGTGCAGGCGTCGATCGACGCGCTCGAAGGCGCCTATTCGCGCGCGCTGCTCGACCTGGTGGCGTGGTGCCTGAAGCTCGATCCGCTCGAGCGCCCGCAAAGCGTGTTCGCATTGCAGCGCGTGCTGCGGCGGATTCCCGCGCCCGCCGACAAGCCCGCCAGGCAGGCGGGCGGCGCGCGCTGGTTCGATTCGCTCGCGTCGCGCGCGCGCATCCGGCGCCGCGACGGCGATGGCCTGACGCAGCCGGGCTGACCGTCGCCACGCCACGCCGACGATGCGCTTCTCGATCTACCAGGACAGCCTGATCGGCGCGCGCGCGTCGAACCAGGACCGCATGGGCTACTGCTACACGCGCGACAGCCTGCTGATGCTGGTCGCCGACGGCATGGGCGGGCACCTGCGCGGCGAGGTCGCCGCGCACCTGTCGCTGCAGGCGGCGGCGGCGGCGTTCCAGGAGAGCGCGCGCCCGCGCGTGCCGGACCCGCGGCGCTTCCTCGATGCCGCGCTGCGGCGCGCGCACCGCGAGATCCTGCGCTACCAGGACACGCACCGGCTGCCCGAGTCGCCGCGCACGACCGTCGTTGCGTGCCTGGTGCAGGACGGGCGCGCGTGGTGGGCGCACGCGGGCGACTCGCGCGCCTACCTGTTGCGCGGCGATCGCGTCGTGGCGCGCACGCGCGACCACTCGAAGGTGCAGAGCCTGATCGACCTCGGGATGATCGATCCGGCCGACGGCGCGACGCACCCGGAGCGCAACAAGGTGCTCAACTGCCTGGGCTCGCCGTTCGAGCCGACGATCGAGCAGGGCGGCGACTCGGTGCTCGAGCCGGGCGACACGCTGCTGCTGTGCAGCGACGGCGTCTGGTCGGCGCTGCCCGAGGCCGAGTTGCTCGCGCTGCTGACGGCCGGCTCGGTGCTCGACACCGTGCCGCTGGTGGTGCGCGAGGCGGTCGGCCGCGCGGGCCCGCTGGCCGACAACGCGACTGCGCTGGCGATGACCTGGGAGTCGGCCGACGCCGATCGCGCGGGGCACTCGTCGCAGGACGTGCCCGACGGCGCGATCACCACCACCATCGCGGTCGGCACGCTCGACGAGACGGCCGCGGGCGAGGCGCTCACCGAAGACGAGATCGAGCGCACGATCCGCGAGATCCGCGACGCGATTTCGCGCGCCGGCAACTGAAGGAGTCACCGATGTCGATTCGCCCGAGCGGGCGCGCCGCGGATGCGCTGCGCCCGGTCCGCATCACCCGCGGTTTCACGCGCTACGCCGAGGGGTCGGTGCTGGTCGAATTCGGCGACACGCGCGTGCTGTGCACCGCGAGCGTCGAAGAGAAGGTGCCGCCGTTCCTGCGCGGCTCGGGCCGCGGCTGGGTGACCGCCGAGTACGGCATGCTGCCGCGCGCCACGCATACGCGCAGCGAGCGCGAGGCGGCCCGCGGCAAGCAGAGCGGGCGCACGCAGGAGATCCAGCGCCTGATCGGGCGCAGCCTGCGCGCGGTGTTCGACCTCGATCGGCTCGGCGAGCGCACGCTGACGCTCGACTGCGACGTGCTGCAGGCCGACGGCGGCACGCGCACGGCGTCGATCACCGGAGCTTTCGTGGCCGCGCACGACGCCGTCGCCGGGCTGCTCGCGCGCGGCGCGCTCGCGCGCACGCCGGTGCGCGACTTCGTCGCCGCGGTGTCGGTCGGCGTCTACGAGGGCACGCCGGTGCTCGATCTCGACTACGCCGAGGACTCGGCCTGCGACACCGACCTCAACGTCGTGATGACCGGGGCCGGCGGCTTCGTCGAGGTGCAGGGCACGGCCGAGGGCGAGCCGTTCACGCGCGCGCAGATGGACGCGCTGGTCGACCTCGCGGCGGCGGGCATCGCGCGGCTGGTCGCGGCCCAGAAGGCGGCGCTCGGCACGTGAGGCTGCGCCGCGTCGTTCTCGCGTCGAACAACGCCGGCAAGCTGCGCGAACTCGCGACCCTGCTGGCGCCGCTCGGGCTCGCGCTCGAAGCGCAGGCCGCGCTCGGCGTGCCCGAGGCCGACGAGCCCTTCGGCACCTTCCTCGAGAACGCGCTGGCCAAGGCGCGCCACGCGAGCCGGATCACCGGCCTGCCGGCGCTGGCCGACGACTCGGGCCTGTGCGTCGACGCGCTCGGCGGCCGGCCCGGGGTGCGCTCGGCGCGCTGGTCGCCCAGCGGCGCCGACGCTGCGAACAACGCGCAGCTGGTGGCCGACCTCGCAGGCTGCGCCGAGCGCGCCGCGCACTACTACTGCGTGCTGGTGCTGCTGCGCGCGCACGACGATCCGCAGCCGCTGGTGGCCGACGCGAGCTGGCACGGCGAGGTCGTCGACGCGCCGCGCGGCGGCGGCGGCTTCGGCTACGACCCGCACTTCTGGCTGCCCGAGCGCGGCTGCACCGCGGCCGAGCTCGACGCGGCGACGAAGAACTCGATCGGCCATCGCGGGCAGGCGCTGCGGCGGCTGGTCGAGCGGCTGCGCCGCGAGCGCCTGGTCGGGGCGCCGTGACGCGCGCGGCCGCGCTCGGGCCGGGGTCGCGGTGAACCGCGGCGACGCGGCGCCGGCGAGCCGCGGCGTGCGCGGCGCGCTGCCGCTGTCGCTGTACGTGCACCTGCCGTGGTGCCTGCGCAAGTGCCCGTATTGCGACTTCGCATCGCACGAGTGGCGCGCCGACGCCGGAGCGCTGCCCGAACGCCGCTACGTCGACGCGTTGTGCGCCGATCTCGAGGCGGCGCTGCCGTCGGTGTGGGGGCGCAGCGTCTCGACGGTGTTCATCGGCGGCGGCACGCCGAGCCTGTTCTCGCCCGAGGCGATCGAGCGGCTGCTGACGCTGGCGCGCGCGCGGCTGCGCATCGCGCCCGATGCCGAGGTCACGCTCGAAGCGAACCCCGGCAGCTTCGAGGCGCAGCGCTTCGCCGCCTACGCGCAGGCGGGCGTGAACCGGATCTCGGTCGGCGTGCAGAGCTTCTCCGACGCGGCGCTGCGCGCGCTCGGGCGCGTGCACGACGCGCGCCAGGCGCGCGCCGCGCTCGAAGAGGCGGTGCGCAGCTTCGCGCGCGTGAACGCCGACCTGATGTTCGCGCTGCCCGGACAGACGCTGGCGGAGTTGCGCGCCGACCTGGAATCGGTGCTCGACTTCGCGCCCGAGCACGTGTCGCTGTACCAGCTCACGATCGAGCCCGGCACGCCGTTCGCGAAGCGCCCGCCCGCGCTGCCCGACGAGGAACTCGCGGCCGACATGTTCGCGCTGCTCGAGGACACGATGGGCGGCGCCGGCTACGAGCGCTACGAGGTGTCGGCGTGGGCGCGCCCGGGTGCGCGTTGCCGGCACAACGTCAACTACTGGGAGTTCGGCGACTACCTCGGCGTCGGGGCCGCGGCGCACGGCAAGCTGTCGTTTCGCGACCGCATCGTGCGCGACGAGCGCATTGCGCAGCCGCAGCGCTACATGGAGGCCGCGCTGTCGGCCGCCGGCGGGGCCGCCGCCATCGCGGCGCGGCGCGAGCCGTCTTGCGCGGAGCTGCCGTTCGAGTTCATGCTCAACGCGCTGCGACTGGCGGACGGGGTGCCGGCGGCGCTGTTCGAGGAGCGCACCGGGATGCCGCTGGACGCGATCGCGCGCGCGCGCGAGGCTGCCATCGGGCGCGGGCTGCTCGAGCCGGATCCGCTGCGGCTGCGCGCCACCGCGCGCGGCCGGCGCTTCCTGAACGACCTGGTCGCGCTGTTCCTCGAGGATTGACGGTTCGCTTCGACGCAGGAGTCGCGATGCACTCGATCAGGACCACGATGATGCCGGTGCCGCTGTCGCTCGACCGCCTGCTCGAGCGCGCGGGGCGTCTGTTCCCGGAGTCGGAGATCGTCTCGCGGCTGCCCGACAGGTCGCTGCGCCGGCACAGCTACGCCGACTGGCACCGACGCACGCTCGCGCTGGCGTCGGCGCTGCGCATGCTCGGGCTGCGCAAGGGCGATCGCGTTGCGACGCTGTGCTGGAACCATCACGCGCACCTCGAGTGCTACTTCGGGATTCCGGCCGCGGGCGGCGTGATGCACACGCTGAACCTGCGGCTCGCGCCCGACGAGATCGGATGGATCGCGCAGCACGCGCGCGACCGCTTCCTCGTCGTCGACGACGTGCTGCTGCCGCTGTACCGCCAGTTCGCCGCGCATCATCGCTTCGAGCGCGTGATCGTGGTCCCGTTCTCCGGCGCGCGCGTCGCGACTGCCGACGGCGACCCGCACGCGGGCGAGCCGGCGGTCGACGACTACGAGCAGCTGCTCGCGCGCGCGCCGGCCGGGTTCGAATTCGCGCCGCACGACGAGAGCGACCCGGTGGCGATGTGCTACACGTCGGGCACCACCGGCAAGCCGAAGGGCGTCGTCTACTCGCATCGCTCGACGGTGCTGCACTCGCTGAACTGCGCGCTGCCTGACTTCGTCGCGCTGGCCGCGCGCGACGTCGTGATGCCGGTGACGCCGATGTTCCACGCGAACTCGTGGGGCATCCCGTATGCGGCGGTGATGCTCGGCGCGAAGCTGGTCTTCCCGGGGCCGCACCTCGCGCCGGAGGACCTGCTGGACCTGATGCAGGCGGAGCCGCCGACGCTCGCGCTCGGCGTGCCGACGATCTGGTTCGGGCTGGTGCAGGCGCTCGACGCGCACCCGGGCCGGTGGCGCCTTCCCGCCGGGCTGCGCACGATGGTGGGCGGCGCGGCGGTGCCGGAGTCGCTGATCCGCGCGTTCGCGCGCCACGGCGTCGGTGTCGCGCCCGGCTGGGGCATGACCGAAACCTCGCCGGTCGGGTCGATCTTCTACGAGAAGCCCGAGCTGCGCGGACGGCTGAGCGAAGACGAGTGGTTCGCGCGCAAGGCGCTCGCCGGCGTGCCGGCGCCGCTGGTCGAAGTGAGGATCATGGGCGAGCAGGGTCCGTGCGCGTGGAACGGCCGCGACGTCGGCGAACTCCAGGTGCGCGGGCCGTTCATCACCGGGTCCTACCACGGCGAGGCTCCCGGCGCCGACAAGTTCAGCGCCGACGGCTGGCTGCGCACCGGCGACGTGGCGGCGATCGACGAGCACGGCTACATCCGCATCGCCGACCGCACCAAGGACCTGATCAAGTCGGGCGGCGAGTGGATCAGTTCGGTCGACCTGGAGAACGCGATCATGGCGCACCCGGCGGTGGCCGAGGCGGCGGTGATCGCGCTCGCGCACCCGAAGTGGACCGAGCGTCCGCTGGCCTGCGTGGTCACGAAGCCGGGCGCGACGGTCGATGCGCAGGCGTTGCGCGCGTTCATCGCGCCGAAGTTCGCGAAGTGGCAGTTGCCCGATGCCTTCGAGTTCATCGACGCGGTGCCGAGGACCTCGACCGGCAAGTTCTGGAAGGCGAGGCTGCGCGAGCGTTTCGCCGGCTGGCAGTGGCCGACCGACGAGGGGGACGGCGGGAGTCCCGCCTGACCGGGGTCTGGCGCACCGTAGTGGTGCGCGGAGGTCTTCGAGCACCGTCGCGGTGCGCCCCATCCTGGTGCATCGACCCGCGGGAAGCCGTCGCATCGCGGTGCGTCATGCACTTGCACGGCGCAGTCCTCCCGGCACCCATGGCACGGTTCCTGCTAGTTTGAAGCGTGACCGGAAACGGAAGAGAATCGCGCGTTCGCCACCGTCGCCCCGGGCAATCCGGTGCGACGCGCCGCCCCCAACGACCACCCCAGCAGGAGAGTTTCCGAATGGCCAGCGTCAAAGACGTGATGAAGATGATCGCGGACAACGAGGTGAAGTTCGTCGATCTGCGCTTCACCGACACCCGCGGCAAGGAGCAGCACGTTTCGGTGCCGACCAAGATGTTCGACGACGACAAGTTCGTCTCGGGCCACGCCTTCGACGGCTCGTCGATCGCCGGCTGGAAGGGTATCGAGTCCTCCGACATGCTGCTGATGCCCGACCCGGGCACCGCGAACATGGATCCGTTCCGCGAGGAAGCGACGCTGATCCTGACCTGCGACGTGGTCGAGCCGAGCGACGGCAAGGGCTACGCGCGTGATCCGCGCTCGATCGCCAAGCGCGCCGAGGCGTACCTGAAGTCGACCGGTCTCGGCGACACCGCGTTCTTCGGTCCCGAGCCCGAGTTCTTCGTGTTCGATTCGGTGACGTGGAACGTCGACATGTCGGGCTGCTTCGTGAAGATCAACTCCGAGGAAGCTTCGTGGTCGACCGGCAAGGAACTCGAGGGCGGCAACCTCGCGCACCGCCCGCCGGTCAAGGGCGGCTACTTCCCGGTGCCGCCGGTCGACTCGTTCCAGGACATGCGCTCCGAGATGTGCCTGATCCTCGAGCAGATGGGCGTGCCGGTCGAGGTCCACCACCACGAAGTGGCCGGCGCCGGGCAGAACGAGATCGGCACCAGGTTTTCCACGCTGGTGCAGCGCGCCGACTGGACGCAGGTGCTCAAGTACATCGTGTTCAACGTCGCGCACAGCTACGGCAAGACCGCGACCTTCATGCCCAAGCCGATCGTCGGCGACAACGGGTCGGGCATGCACGTGCACCAGTCGATCTGGAAGGAAGGCCAGAACCTGTTCGCCGGCGACAAGTACGCCGGGCTGTCCGACTTTGCGCTGTACTACATCGGCGGCATCATCAAGCACGCGCGCGCGCTCAACGCGATCGCAAACCCCGGCACCAACTCGTACAAGCGGCTGGTTCCCGGGTTCGAGGCCCCGGTCAAGCTCGCCTACTCGGCCCGCAACCGCTCGGCGTCGATCCGCATCCCGCACGTGAGCAACCCCAAGGGCCGGCGCATCGAGGTCCGCTTCCCGGATCCGACCGCGAATCCGTACCTGATGTTCTCGGCGATGCTGATGGCGGGCCTGGACGGCGTGCAGAACAAGATCCATCCGGGCGAGGCGGCCGACAAGAACCTGTACGACCTGCCGCCGGAAGAGGACGCGAAGATTCCGACCGTGTGCTCGTCGCTGGACCAGGCGCTCGACTACCTCGACAAGGATCGCGAGTTCCTGACCCGCGGCGGCGTGTTCAGCAACGACATGATCGACGCCTACATCGAACTGAAGATGGAGGAGGTCACGCGCTTCCGCATGACCACGCATCCGGTCGAATTCGACATGTACTACAGCCTCTGAACGGCGCGAGCCGCGCACGACGAACGGGGCGGGCGACCGCCCCGTTTTCGTTGTGCGCGCGCCGAGGGCCAGCTCCTGCCGCGCGCCGCGGCGGCCGGCCGCGCGGGCGGTTTGAATCGTCGCGCCGCGTGCCTTACACTGCCCCGGCACGATCGAAGGCAACATGAGCTCCAATCGACGACAGGCATCGCATTTTCACCGCGGCGTTCTCGCCGTGCTCTCACTGTGCGCGGCTGCGCCCGCGGCCGCGCAGGTTTATCGCTGCGAGTCGGAAACCGGGGTGCCGGTGTACCAGGGCACGCCGAACGGCCGCAACTGCCGGCAGCTCGATCTTGCGCCGCTGACGACGATTCCGGCGCCACGGCTCCCGGCGGCGCAGCCGGCGGCCGGCAAGGCGGGCGCAGCGGCGCCGGGTGCGGCGGGTGCGGCCGGCGCGCGCGCCAACGGCGAGGGCTTCCCCAAGGTCGATGCGTCGACGCAGCGCGCCCGCGACACCGACCGCCGGCGCATCCTCGAAGACGAGCTGAAGAAGGAAGAGGCGCGGCTCGCCGAGCTGAAAGCGGTCTACAAGGACGGCCAGCCGGACCGCCTCGGCGACGAACGCAACTACCAGAAGTACCTCGATCGCGTGCAGCGCCTGAAGGACGACATCGCGCGCGGCGAGGGCAACGTCGCGGCGCTGCGGCGCGAACTCGCCGCGCTCAAGGAATAGCGGCGATCGGCACGCGCGCCACGCCCGCTCGGTCGGCTGGCACGCCGCGCCGCCGCATGCTGCCCCCGAAGCTCGACGGGCTCGACCTGCTGGCGAGCGGTGTCGTCGTGCTCGACGCGGCCGGCTGCTGCGTGTTCCTGAACCAGGCCGCGGAGCAGCTGTTCGAAGTGTCGCAGCGGCTGGTCGCGGGCCAGCCGTTCGCGCGCCTGTTCGTCGACGGCGCGCAGATCGAGCAGCTGTGCGCCGACGCCGGCGTCGGTGCGTTCGACCAGAAGCGCTGCGACCTGGTGCTCGAGCGCCCGGGTCGCGAGCCGCAGCAGCTGTCGACGACCGCGGTCGCGCTCGACGGCGACCCCGGCGTGCTGCTGATCGAGTTTCGCGAGCTCGACCAGCGCTGGCGCGCCGACCGGGAGCAGCGCCTGCTCGATTCGGCGCAGGCGAACCGCGAACTGGTGCGCAACCTGGCGCACGAGATCAAGAATCCGCTCGGCGGCATCCGCGGGGCGGCGCAGCTGCTCGAGTCGGAACTGCCGGCGCCGGGGCTGCGCGAATACACGCAGGTGATCGTCAAGGAGGCCGACCGGCTGCAGGTGCTGGTGGACCGGCTGCTGGCGCCGCATCGCAGCCCGCGCATCGTCGGCGACGTCAACCTTCACGAGGTCTGCGAGCGCGTCCGCTCGGTGGTGCTGGCGGAGTTCCCGCAGGGGCTCGACATCGTGCGCGACTACGACGCCAGCCTGCCGGAGTTCCGCGGCGACCGCGAACAGCTGATCCAGGCGCTGCTCAACCTGGTGCGCAACGCCGCGCAGGCGATGGGCGGGCGCGGCGAGATCGTGCTGCGCACCCGGATCGCGCGCCAGGTGACGATCGCGCGGCAGCGCTGGAAGCTGGCACTGGATTTGCATGTGATCGACAACGGCCCCGGCGTGCCGGAGGAGATCTCGGAACGGATCTTCTTTCCGCTGGTCTCGGGCCGCGACGGCGGAAGCGGTCTCGGGCTGACGCTCGCGCAGACCTTCGTGCAGCAGCACGGCGGGTCGATCGAATGCGAGAGCCGGCCCGGACGCACCGACTTCCGGATCCTGTTGCCGCTGCCCTGACGGAAGACGATGAACGCAGTCTGGATTGTCGACGACGACGAGTCGATCCGGTGGGTGCTCGAAAAGGCGCTCGCGCGCGAGGGCTTCGCGGTGCGGGCGTTCGGGTCCGCCGCAGAGTGCCTGCGCGCGCTCGACGACGAGGCGCCGGCGGTGCTGGTGTCCGACATCCGGATGCCCGGCGCAAGCGGCATCGAACTGCTGCAGCAGTTCCGTGCGCGCCGGCCCGCGACGCCGGTGATCATCATGACCGCGTACTCCGACCTCGACAGCGCGGTGTCGGCGTTCCAGGGCGGCGCGTTCGAGTACCTGCCCAAGCCCTTCGACCTGCCGGCCGCGGTCGACCTGATCCGGCGCGCGGTCGAGGAGAGCCTGCGCGAGGAGGCGGCGGATGAGCACGTCGAGGCCGGTCTCGACATGCTCGGGCAGGCGCCGGCGATGCAGGAGGTGTTCCGCGCCATCGGCCGGTTGTCGCAGTCGAACGTGACGGTCCTGATCACCGGCGAGTCGGGGTCCGGCAAGGAACTGGTCGCGCGCGCGCTGCACGAGCACAGCCCGCGCGCGCGCGCGGCCTTCGTCGCGCTGAACACGGCGGCGATTCCGCGCGACCTGCTCGAGTCCGAGCTGTTCGGGCACGAGCGCGGCGCGTTCACCGGCGCGCAGCAGATGCGCCGCGGCCGCTTCGAGCAGGCCGAGGGCGGCACGCTGTTCCTCGACGAGATCGGCGACATGCCGGCCGAGCTGCAGACGCGCTTGCTGCGCGTGCTCTCCGACGGCCACTACTACCGCGTCGGCGGCCACCAGCCGATCAAGGCGAACGTGCGCGTGATCGCGGCCACGCACCAGAACCTCGAGGAGCGCGTCCGCCAGGGGCTGTTCCGCGAGGACCTGTTCCATCGCCTGAACGTGATCCGGCTGCGGCTGCCGCCGCTGCGCGAGCGGCGCGAGGACGTGCCGCTGCTGGCGCGCCACTTCCTGCAGAAGAGCGCGCGCGAGCTCGGCGGCGAGCCCAAGCGCCTGAGCGACGAGGCACTGCGCGCGCTCCAGATCTTCGACTGGCCAGGCAACGTCCGCCAGCTCGAGAACACCTGCCATTGGCTCACGGTGATGGCGCCGACGCAGGTGATCGGCGACAAGGACCTGCCGCCGGAGATCCGCGAGGGGGCGGCGCGTGCCGCGGCGACTGCCGGTTTGCACGGCGCGGCCGTCGAAGGGCGCGTCGATGCGCCTGCCGCGCCGCTCGAGCGCGGCGGGGAGGCGGTCGCCGCGGCGGTCGAGCGCGGGTCCGGGCCCGGGCCCGCTGGCGCCGAGGCCGCGCCCGGCGCGTCGT
>JANJTK010000057.1 GCA_024711155.1 Burkholderiaceae bacterium | reverse complement strand
CAGGTTGGCGACGCCGGGGCCGTTGCTGGCCATGCACACGCCGAGCTTGCCGGTGAGCCGCGCGAAGGCGCCCGCCATGTGCGCGGCGCTGGTCTCGTGGCGCGGCGTCACGATCTCGATGCCGAGCCGGTGCAGCGCGGAGTAGAAGCCGAAGTACGTGCCGTCGATGATGCCGAAGACCTTCTCGACGCCTTCCTTCTGGAGCATGCGGGCGACCAGTTCCCCGCCGCTGATCTCTGACATCGTTTCTCCCGGTGGTGGCGGCTGCGCTTCAGTCGATGACCAGCTCGCGGCGCACGCAGCGAACGTCGATCTCGAATTCCATGCCTTCGACCGGCGGCCGGCACACGTGCCACTCGAGACCCAGCCGCGTCAGGCCACGCGGCGCGAATTCGCTCGCGACCAGCGCGCCCAGCTCGTGCTCGGTGTAGACCTGGATCGACGTGAGCGCGTTCCAGTCGCCGCCGAGCGCGTCGGTGTTCTCGCGCAGCCCGTCGAGCACGAAGGCCGCCTTGCGCGCCAGCCCCGCGGGCGACGTGTCGCCGTAGGCGACGATGCCGTCGGGCCACGGCGTGCCCTGCGCCCACTCGGCCCAGCCGGCGCTGACGAAACTGCGCGGCCCGGGCGCGTCGGCTGCGTGGTCGGAGGTGGTCAGCAGGCTGGCGTGCGCCGCGCCGGTGGGCACCGTGTAGCAGAACGCGTGGAAGCCGGGTTGCGCCGGCGGGTCGTAGACCGGGCAGACGTTGCTGCGCGCGACCGGGTTCAGGTCGTTGCGGTACAGGCCCCAGCGTCGCAGCACCGCGACGTACTCGGCGTTGAAGTCGCCGAAGCCGCCGACGCTGAACGGTACCGGCGAGCGCAACTCGGCGGCGCACAGCGCCGTGAGCGGACGGTGGCGTTCGCGCAGGTGCGCGGCGATCGCCTCGAAGCCCTCGGCCAGCGGCAGCAGCCGCGCGAAGCGCACCCGCACGATCTCGAAGCCCGGCAGCGCGATCACGCCGAACGAGAACGGCAGGCCGCCCTCGAGGAACGCGTAGTCCGCGCCGGCGGAATTGTGTATGGTTGCCACCTTGTCGATCCTGTAGCGGGTCCGGTCGGGGCGACTATGCTCGACGCGGCGGACCTGCGCAAGCCTCCCATGATCCGGATTCCAGCAGAGATGGATTGCATCGACCACGGCAGCGGCGGCGCGCCGTCGGTCATGCGGATCGCGCGGATGCCGGTGCCCGTGCCGGGCGCCGGCGAGGTGCTGATCCGTGTCGCGTATGCCGGCGTCAATCGCCCCGACGTCGCGCAGCGGCAGGGGAGCTACCCGCCGCCGCCCGGCGCGTCGCCGGTGCTCGGCCTCGAGGTGTCGGGCCACGTGGCGGCGCTCGGCGACGGGGTCGCGGGCCTGCGGGTCGGCGACGCGGTGTGCGCGCTGACCAACGGCGGCGGCTACGCGCAGTACGTCGCGACGCCGGCCGCGCAGGTGCTGCCGGTGCCGGGCGGGTTGTCGCTGCGCGAGGCGGCGTCGCTGCCGGAGAACTACTTCACCGTGTGGACCAACGTGTTCGAGCGCGGGCGCCTCGTCGCGGGCGAGACCTTCCTCGTGCACGGCGGCTCGTCGGGGATCGGGCTGGCCGCGATCCAGCTGGCGCGTGCGCGCGGCGCGACCGTCTACACGACGGTGGGCAGCCGGGCGAAGGCCGAGGTGTGCGAGCGAATGGGCGCGAGCGTCGCGATCGACTATCGCAACGAGGACTTCGTCGAGCGCGTCGCCGCGCTGACCGCGAAGCGCGGCGTGAACCTGATCCTCGACATGGTCGGCGGCGACTACGTGCAGCGCAACTTCAAGGCGCTCGCCGTCGAGGGGCGGCTGGTGCAGATCGCCTTCCTCAACGGGCCGAAGGCGACGCTCGATTGCACGCCGATCATGGTCAAGCGGCTGACCTGGAGCGGCTCGACGCTGCGGCCGCGCAGCGCCGCCGACAAGGCGGGCATCGCCGCGCGGCTGCGCGAGCAGGTCTGGCCGCTGCTGGCCGACGGCACGATCCGCACCGTGATCCACGAAACCTTCGAGCTGGCCGACGCGGCGCGCGCGCACGAGCTGATGGAGTCGTCGGCGCACATCGGCAAGATCATGCTGCGCGTGGCTGGCGAGGACGAGCTCAGGTCTGCACCAGCTTGCGCTGGCGGTTGATCGCCATCAGCAGCCCGGCGCCGAAACCGAGCGTGACCATCGCGGTGCCGCCGTACGACATCAGCGGCAGCGGCACGCCGACCACCGGCAGGATGCCGGACACCATCCCGATGTTGACGAACGCGTAGGTGAAGAAGATCAGCGTGATCGCCCCGGCGAGCAGGCGGGCGAACACGTTGGCGCCGTTGGCGGCGATGACCAGCCCGCGGCCGATCAGAAGCAGGTAGACGAGCAGCAGCGCGACGTTGCCGGCCAGCCCGAACTCCTCCGAGAACACCGCGAACACGAAGTCGGTGGTGCGCTCCGGAATGAAGTCGAGGTGCGTCTGCGTTCCCTGCGTCCAGCCCTTGCCGAACAGCCCGCCGGAGCCGACCGCGATCGTCGACTGGATCACGTGGAACCCCTTGCCGAGCGGGTCCGACGACGGGTCCAGCAGCGTCAGCACGCGCTGGCGCTGGTAGTCGTGCATCGCCGACCACAGCAGCGGCAGCGCCGCGACGCCGGCGACGAGGACGCCGGCGATCACCTTCCAGCTCAGTCCGGCGAAGAAGATCACGTACAGGCCGGACGCCGCCACCAGCAGCGCGGTGCCGAGGTCGGGCTGGCGCGCGATGAGCGCCACCGGGATGGCGAGCAGCACGGCGGCCAGCGCGAAGTCGGCCCACCCGCGGGCGCTCTCGCGGCGCTGGAAGTACCACGCGAGCATCAGCGGCATCGCGATCTTCATCAGCTCCGAGGGCTGGATGCGGGTGACTCCGAGGTCGAGCCAGCGCCGTGCCCCCTTCGAGACGTCGCCGAACAGCGCCACCGCGACCAGCAGCACGAGGCCGAGCGCGTAGACCGGCACGGCGGAGCGCTCGATCCATTGCAGCGGGAGGCTGGCGGCGATCCACGTCACCGCGAATGCGATCATCAGGTTGCGCGCGTGGTCCTGCAGCCGCCCGTCGTAGTCGAGCGCCGCCGAATACATCGTGACCAGGCTCAGCGCGACCAGCAGCCCGAGCGCCCACATCAGCGGGCCGTCGAACACGAACACCCGCGGGCGGATGCGTTGCCACAGCGACGGTTGCTCGTGGATCATGGCCGTTTCTCCGTGACTCCGTCCGTCCCGCGCGCGGAGCCCGCCGCCTCGACGTTCCCGGGCTCGACGTTCCCGGGTTCGACGCTCTCGGGTTCGACGCTCTCCGGCACGTCGCGCAGCTCGTTCTCGTCGACCGGCTTCGGCAGCCGCGTTTCGCGCACTTCGCCCGGCAGCTTGCCGAGCAGGTGGAAGTCGAACAGCCTGCGCGCGATCGGCGCGGCGGCCTGCGCGCCGAAGCCGCCGTTCTCGACGATGATCGCGATCGCGATCTTCGGGTCGTCGACCGGCGCGAAGGCCACGAACAGCGAGTGGTCGCGGTGGCGCTCGGCCACGCGCTTCGCGTCGTAGCGCTCGCCCTGCCGGATGCCGACCACCTGCGCGGTGCCGGTCTTTCCGGCCGCGACGTACGGGGTGCCGGCGAACGCGACGCGCCCGGTGCCGAAGCGGTTGACGTCGACCATCGCGCTCCTGACGAGGTCGAGGTGCTCGCGGCGCAGCGGGATCCGGTAGCTCTCGGTGGGCACCGTCGGGCGGCGCTCGCGCGTGACCGGATCCTCGATCGCCTGCACGACGTGCGGCTTCATCACGATGCCGTCGTTGGCCAGCGTCGCGGTGGCGTGCGCGAGCTGCAGCATCGTGAACGCGTTGTAGCCCTGCCCGATGCCGATCGAAGGCGTCTCGCCGGGGTGCCATTTCTGCCTGAAGCGCTTGAGCTTCCACTCGCTCGACGGCAGGATGCCGACGTTTTCGTGCAGCAGGTCGATGCCGGTGAGCTGGCCGAAGCCCCACGGCTTCATGAAGTCGTGGATGCGATCGACGCCCATGTCGAACGCGACCTTGTAGTAGTAGGTGTCGCTCGAGACGACGATCGACTTGCGCAGGTCGACGCTGCCGTGGCCGCCGGGGCGCGAGTCGCGGAACCGGTGGTTGCCGAGCAGGAAGTAGCCGGGGTCGTGGATCGTCTCCTGCGGCGTGCGCGTGCCCGAGCCGAGCGCCGCCAGCGCCATGAACGGCTTGTAGGTCGATCCCGGCGGGTAGGTGCCGCGCAGCGGCCGGTTCAGCAGCGGCTTGTCGGGATCCTCGTTGAGCGCCTGCCAGGTCTGCGTGTCGATGCCGTCGACGAACAGGTTGGGGTCGAAAGCCGGGCGCGAAACGAAGGCGAGCACGTCGCCGGTCTTCGGCTCGATGGCGACCAGCGCGCCGCGACGGTTGCCGTAGAGCTCCTCGGCGAGGCGCTGCAGCCGGACGTCGATCGAGAGCACGAGATTGGCGCCCGCGACCGGCGGGGTACGCGACAGCGTTCGCACGACCCGCCCGCCGGCCGACACCTCGACCTCCTCGGCGCCTACCTGTCCGTGCAGGACCTGCTCGTAGGACTGCTCGACGCCGAGCTTGCCGATGTGAGTGGAGCCGGCGTAGCGCGACAGCAGTTCCTGCTCGTCGAGGCGGCGCTTGTCTTCCTGCGAGATGCGCCCGATGTGGCCGACCACGTGCGCCGCGGTCTCGCCGAGCGGGTAGTTGCGGAACTGGCGCGCGCTGATCTCGACGCCCGGGAAGCGATACCGGTGCACCGCGAGGCGGGCGACTTCCTCGTCGGTCAGGCGCACCTTCAGCGGCACGCTGTCGGAGCTGCGCGAGTCCTCGAGCAGGCGGCGAAAGCGCTGGCGGTCGCGCGGCGTGATCTCGATCACTTCCGACAGCGCGGCGATGGTGTCGTCGAGGCGCGCCAGCCGCCTGGGCGAGATCTCGAGCGTGTAGGCCGACACGTTCTCGGCCAGCACGACGCCGTTGCGGTCGTAGATCAGGCCGCGCGACGGCGGCGCAGGCACCAGCGCGATGCGGTTGTCCTCGGCCTGCGCGTGGAAAGCCGGGTAGCGGTACACCTGCAGCCAGACGAAACGCACCGCCAGCAGGCCGAAGCACGCGAGCACGAACGCCATCGCGACGCCGAGCCTGACCCGGAAGCGGTGCAGGTCGCGTTCGGTGTCGCGGACTTCGACCATGGCGTGCGGCGCAGCGGTGCGGTTCGCGGACGTGCGCGGCCTCAGATCGGCCGGTTCTCGTCGCGCTCGACGGCGCGCCGCTGCGGCGCGAGCAGCAGCCAGTGCGCCAGCGGCCACAACAGCGCGCAGCTGAACGACTGCAGGAACCAGGTCCAGCCCGGGAATCCCGCGCCGACGATCGCGCGTGCGAGCAGCAGCGCGACCTGCGCGAGCAGGAACAGCGGCAGCACGTGCGCCATCTGTCCGGCCAGCCCGAACCACGGCACGCGCCGGTGCAGGCCGAGCGCGCCGTAGCCGAGCAGCGTGTACGCCAGCGCATGCTCGCCGAGCAGTGCGGCGTCGTGCACGTCCATCAGCACGCCGAACAGGAACGCGATCCCCATGCCGACCAGCCGCGGCTGGTGGACATTCCAGAACACCAGCACCAGCGCGAGGAAGTCGGGCACGCCCGCGGCGCGCCCCCAGGGCAGCAGGTTGAGCAGGAACGCGGCGACGAGCGTGAACGCGATGAACGCGCGGTTGGCCGGCAGCAGCAGGTAGTGCGGGCGTGACGGCACGGCTTCAGCCTCCGCGTCGGCCGCGCGACGGAGCGGCCGCGTCTTCGGGCGCCGGCGCGGCAGGCAGCGGGCGTGGCTCGGCCAGCAGCACCAGCAGCAGTCGCGAGCTCTCGACGCGCGCCACCGGCGCGGCGCGTGCGCGCACGAATCCCGACGAACCGGTCTCGATCGCGCTCACGGTGCCCACCGGCAGGCCGGGCGGGAACATGCCGTCGAGCCCCGACGTGACCAGCAGGTCGCCTTCGCGGACGTCGGCGCTGGAGCGCAGGTAGCGCAGCTCGACCGCGCCGTCGGCCGGGCCGCCGAACGCGACCGAGCGCTCGCCGGTGCGCTGGATCTCGACCGGAATCGTCGCGCGCCGGTCGGTGACGAGCGTGACTTCGCTCGACAGCGGGAAGGCGCGCGTCACCTGGCCGACGACCCCGCGCGCATCGATCACCGGCTGGCCGGCAAGCACGCCGTGCTGCTGGCCGCGGTCGATCGCGAGCTTGCGCGAGAACGCGTCGCGCGTTTCGTAGAGCACCTCGGCGATGGCGGAGCGCACTGCGGTGCGCTCGCGCATCGCGAGCAGTCGCCGCAGCTCGAGGTTCTCGGCTGCGAGCCGCTCGACCTGCAGCAGCACGTTCGCGTTCGCGACCTCGATCTTCCGCAGATCGGCGTTCTCGGCGTGCAGCCGGTCGATGTCGGCGAGGTAGCCACTGGCGCTGCGCGCGAGGTCGCGCGGCGCCAGCAGCGCGCGCTGGATCGGATAGAGGGCAGTCGCGACGCCCTCGCGCAGCCGCGCGAGGGCCCCGTAGCGGGCGTCTCCGACGAGCAGCGCGATCGCGAGCAGCGCGAAGAACAGCAGGCGGGCGTTGGCGGACGGGCCCTGCTTGAAGAACGGCGGCGGGCTGCGGTCCACTCCGGGGGGGCCTTCGGCGCGGCCTTACTCGCTGGTGAAGATCGTGCCGAGCTTGTCCATGCGCTCGAGCGCCATGCCGCAGCCGCGCACGACGCAGGTGAGCGGGTCTTCGGCGACCAGCACCGGCAGGCCGGTCTCCTCGATCAGCAGGCGGTCGAGGTCGCGCAGCAGCGCGCCGCCGCCGGTGAGCATGATGCCGCGCTCGGTGATGTCGGCGCCCAGTTCGGGCGGGGTCTGCTCGAGGCCGATCTTGACCGCCGACACGATCTGGTTCAGCGGGTCGGTCAGCGCCTCGAGGATCTCGTTGGAGGTGATCGTGAAACTGCGCGGAATGCCCTCGGACAGGTTGCGGCCCTTCACTTCCATCTCGCGGATCTCGGAGCCGGGGAAGGCCGATCCGATCCGGTTCTTGATCGACTCGGCGGTGGGCTCGCCGATCAGCATCCCGTAGTTGCGGCGGATGTAGTTGATGATCGCCTCGTCGAACTTGTCGCCGCCGACGCGCACCGAGCCCTTGTAGACCATGCCGCCCAGCGAGATCACGCCGACCTCGGTGGTGCCGCCGCCGATGTCGACGACCATCGAGCCGGCCGCTTCGGACACCGGCAGGCCGGCGCCGATCGCGGCGGCCATCGGCTCCTCGATCAGGAACACCTGCGACGCGCCGGCGCCGAGCGCCGACTCGCGGATCGCGCGCCGCTCGACCTGCGTCGAGCCGCACGGCACGCAGATGATGATGCGCGGGCTCGGCGACAGCAGCCGCGACTCGTGCACCATCTTGATGAACTGCTTGAGCATCTGCTCGGTGACGGTGAAGTCGGCGATCACGCCGTCCTTCATCGGGCGGATCGCCTCGATGTTGCCGGGCACCCGCCCGAGCATCTGCTTGGCTTCCGAGCCGACGGCGGCGATCGTGCGCTTGCCGTTGGGTCCGCCTTCCTGGCGGATCGCGACGACCGACGGCTCGTTGAGCACGATGCCCTTGCCGCGCACGTAGATCAGCGTGTTCGCGGTGCCGAGGTCGATCGCCAGGTCGGTGGAGAAATACTTGCGCAGGAACCCGAACATTTCGATTCCGTCTGGTGGGGTTCGTCTCGCTCGTGCGCGGCCGGAGGTTGTGCCGTCGACCTGGCGAGCCCGGATGCGACGGCCGTCTTGCTGCAGCGCAAAAGGCTTCTGAAAAGTGGCTCGAATGATACCGTATAATTCCTTGCCATCCCGGCGGTTTTCCTGTCGTCCGCGGCTGCGGCCCGCATCCTCGCGCGGCCTTGCGCCGGGGTCCGCCGGCGCCGCCCCCGAACGCCCATGTCCCTGAGCCTCGAAGACGTCAAGCGCATCGCCATGCTGGCCCGCATCGGGCTCGACGGCGACGAGGCCGAACGCACGCGCGCGCAACTCGACGCGGTGTTCGGGCTGATCGAGCGGCTGCAGGCGGTCGACACGCGCGGTGTCGAGCCGATGACGCACCCGGGCGACGCGGCGCTGCGGTTGCGCGACGACGTCGCCGACGAGCCGCAGCGGCGCGACGACTACCAGGCGGTGGCGCCCAGCGTCGAGCGCGGGCTGTACCTGGTCCCGCGGGTCATCGAGTGAGCGCGCGGTGAGCGCAAGCGCCGATTCTCTGCGCGCGATCGCCGGGCGCCTCGAGCGCGGCGAGGCGTCGGCGCTGGAACTCGCCGACGACTGCCTGGCGCGCATTGCCGCCAGCGACCTCAACGCGTTCATCGACGTGCAGCCGGAACTCACGCGCGCGCAGGC
>JANJTK010000055.1 GCA_024711155.1 Burkholderiaceae bacterium | reverse complement strand
GTCGCGGCGCGCGATCTCGAAGCCGTCGGTCGTCTCGTACATCGTCTTCAGCCGCTCGCGCGCTGCCGCCGACAGCGGCGCACGGTCCATCAGCACGCAGACGCTGCGCGCGGCGCCGCGCCCGACGCGCCCGCGCAGCTGGTGCAGCTGCGCGAGGCCGAAGCGCTCGGCGTGCTCGACGACCATCAGCGACGCGTTCGGAACGTCGACGCCGACCTCGATCACGGTCGTGGCCACCAGCACCTGCAGCGCGCCGGCCGCGAACGCGGCCATCACCGCCTGCTTTTCGGCGGCGGGAAGGCGGCCGTGGACCAGCCCCACGCGCAGCGGCGCCAGTTCCTCGACGAGCGACGCGTGCGTGTCGATCGCGGTCTGCAGGTCGAGCGCCTCGCTCTCCTCGATCAGCGGGCACACCCAGTAGACCTGGCTCCCGGCTCGAGCTGCGGCGCGCACGCGCGCCACCACCTCGGCGCGGCGCGCGTCGGACACCAGCCGGGTGCGCACCGGCGAGCGGCCCGGCGGCAGCTCGTCGATCACCGACACGTCGAGATCGGCGTAGTACGACATTGCCAGCGTGCGCGGGATCGGCGTCGCGCTCATCATCAGCTGGTGCGGCAGCAGCTCGCTCGCGCCTTCGAGCTTCGCGCGCAGCGCCAGGCGCTGCACGACTCCGAAGCGGTGCTGCTCGTCGACGATCGCGAGCCCGAGGCGCGCGAACGCCACCGTGTCCTCGATCAGCGCGTGCGTGCCGATCAGCAGGTCGACTTCGCCAGCGGCGACGCGCGCCCGCGCTTCTTTCTTCTGCGCTTCCTTCATCGAGCCGGACAGCCACGCGATGCGCGCGCCGACGCGCTCGAGCCACGGTCCGATCCGGCCCAGGTGCTGCTCGGCCAGGATCTCGGTCGGCGCCATGATCGCCGCCTGCCAGCCGCTGCCGATCGCCTGCGCCGCGGCGAGTGCGGCGATGACCGTCTTGCCGCTGCCGACGTCGCCCTGCAGCAGCCGGTTCATCGGCTGCGCGGCGGCCAGTTCGGCGCCGATCTCGCCCCACACGCGCTGCTGCGCGCCGGTGAGGCGAAACGGCAGCGTCTCCAGCAGGCGTCGCGCCAGCGCGCCGTCGCCGAGCGACGGCGCGCGCTGCCCGGCGCGGGCCGCGCGCGCGCGCCGCAGCGACAGCTGCTGGGCCAGCAGCTCGTCGAAGATCACGCGCTGCCACGCCGGCGTCGCGCGCTCGTGCAGCGCTGCGGGCGGGGTCTGCGGCGACGGCTGGTGGATCGCGCGCAGCGCCTCGGTCGCCGGCGGCAGGCCGAGGCGCGCCAGCGCGTCCTCGGGCACGGTCTCGCGCCAGTCGAGTTCGCCGAGCGCGCGCAGGATCGCCCCGCGCAGGCGCGCCTGGCCGATTCCCGACACGGTCGGGTACACCGGCGTCAGCGCGCGCGGCAGCGGCTCGTCCGCCGTGACCAGCCGATAGCGCGGGTGAATCATCTCGAGGCCGAACAACCCGCCGCGCGGCTCGCCGAGCGCGCGCACACGGGTGCCGACCGCGAACTGCCTGAGCTGCGAGCCGTAGAAGTGCAGGAAGCGCAGTGCGATCGAGCCCGAGTCGTCGCGCAGCTCGACGACCAGCGCGCGTCGCGTTCGCGCCACCACCTCCTGGCGCACGACGATGCCCTCGATCTGCGCGAGTTCGCCCGGCCGCGCGTCGGCGATCGGCGTGATGCGCGTCTCGTCCTCGTAGCGGATCGGCAGGTGCAGGACCAGGTCCTGCTCGCGCCGGATGCCGAGGCGCGCGAACGGCGCCTCTTCCGCTGCCGGCGCGCGCTCCGGCGCGTCCTTGCCCTTGCGCGCCACGGCGCCGGCCCGGCCCTGACCCGCGGGTCAGAGCACGACGACCGCCTCGGCCTCGAACAGCGCCCCGCGCGGCAGGCTCGCCACGCCGACCGTCGAGCGCGCCGGATACGGCGCCGCGAAGTGGCGCTGCATGATCTCGTTGACGACCGGGAAGTGCGTGAGGTCCGTCAGGAACAGCGTGAGCTTGACGCACTGCGCGAGCGTGCCGCCGGCCGCGTCGATCACGGCCGTCATGTTGCGGAACACCCGCTCCGCCTGCGCCTCGATGCCGCCGTCGACCAGCTGGCCGGTGGCCGGATCGAGCGCGATCTGCCCGGACAGGTAGACGGTCCGGCCGGCGCGCACCGCCTGCGAATAGGGGCCGATGGCCGCCGGCGCGTTGTTGGTCGAGACGATCGTGCGGTCGTGGGTCATGGTGTTCGCGCCAGGCGGGTTTGAGTGCGCGCGCGCCCTCGCGCGGGGGACGCGGGCGACCGATCCGATCTTATCCGATCACGGCGCCGGCAACGGGAAGATCAGGCAGGTCGTCGACGCCCAGGCGTAGATCCGGCCCGCCGGGTCGACGATACGCCCCTGCGCGACGCCGATCTGGCGCGACACGCTGACGACGGTTCCCTCGGCGCGCACGGGGCCGGTGCGGTCGGTCAGCGGCCGGACGTAGTTCACCTTCAGTTCGAGCGTCGTGTAGCCGAAGCCGCGCTCGAGCATCGTCTGCACCGCGCAGCCGACTGCCGAATCGAGCAGCGTTGCGCTGTAGCCGCCGTGCACCGAACCGATCGGGTTGTAGTAGTCGGTCTTCGGCGTGCCCTGGAACACCACCCGGCCGCGCTCGACCTCGACCGGCACGAAGTCGAGCGTCGCGCCGATCGGCGGCGGCGGCACCTCGCCTCGCGCCATCCGCTCGCCGAACGCGAGCACCCTCATGCCGGCCGTCTCGCTGGTGGCGATCCGGCCCGGAGGCGCCAGCAGCAGGCGCACCTCGCGCTCGCGCGCGAGCCATTGCTCGAGCGTCGCCTCAGCCCCGTCGCGCGGGGCGGTGACAGGTTCGGTCTTCATGGGTGCGATCGTATCAGGCCGCGCGATACTTGCTGATAGACTGCCCCGGCCGCCCCGTCCCTCCAGAGCACCCATGCCCCCGAACGACTTGCCCGCCTCCGACGAGGCGCCGGGCAGGCCGCTGCAGTCGGTGCTGCGGCAGCCGATCCGCATCCGCGGTGCGCGCCAGAACAACCTGAAGAACGTCGACCTCGACATCCCGACCGGCGAGCTGGTGGTGGTCACCGGCGTGTCGGGTTCGGGCAAGTCCTCGCTGGTGTTCGACACGCTGTACGCCGAGGGCCAGCGCCGCTACGTCGAGACCTTCTCGTCCTACGCGCGGCAGTTCCTCGACCGGATGGACAGGCCGCAGGTCGACAGCGTCGACGGCGTGCCGCCGGCGATCGCCATCGACCAGACCAATCCGGTGCGCACGTCGCGCTCGACGGTCGGCACGATGACCGAGCTCAACGACCACCTGAAGCTGCTGTTCGCGCGCGCGGGCACGCTGCACTGCCGCGGCTGCGGCCTGCCGGTTCGGCGCGACACCGTCGCCGACGTGCGCGCGGCGCTGGCCGGACGCGCCGGCGCGGCCGGCGACCCGCGACTCGTGCTCACCTTCCCGGTGCCGCTGCCGGCCGGCTTCGCCGAGGAGGAGGCGCGCGCGCATCTCGCCGCGCAGGGCTACGCGCGCGTCCACGCCGTCGAGCCCGCCGGCGCCGGTGGCGCACACGTGATGCACGTCGTGCAGGACCGCTTTCGCACCGGGTCGGTCGAACCGGCGCGGCTCACCGAAGCGATCGAGGCCGCCTTCGCGCGCGGCCACGGGCGCCTCGCGGCGCACGCGCTCGGCGAGGACGGCGAAGAGGTCGCGCGCTGGCGCTTCAGCGCCGGCCTGCACTGCGCCGACTGCGACATCGCCTACGCCGATCCGCTGCCGAGCCTGTTCTCGTTCAACTCGCCGCTGGGCGCCTGCAAGACCTGCCGCGGCTTCGGCCGCGTGATCGGCATCGACCTCCGGCTCGTGGTCCCCGACGAGAGCCGCACGCTGGCCGAGGGCGCGGTGAAGCCGTGGCAGACCGCGAGCTTCCGCGACTGCCAGCGCGATCTCGCGCGGCACGCCGCGGCGGCCGGCGTGCCGATGGACGTGCCGTGGCGCGAACTGGACGACGCGCAACGCCGCTGGGTCGTCGACGGCGGCGACGACTGGAGCGGCAAGTGGCAGAAGCAGTGGTACGGGATCCGGCGCTTCTTCGACTGGCTCGAGTCGAAGGCGTACCGGATGCACATCCGCGTGCTGCTGTCGAAGTACCGCTCGTACACCGAGTGCGCGGCCTGCCACGGAGCACGGCTCGAGCCCGACGCGCTGCTGTGGCGCGTCGGCGGGCACACGATCCACGACCTGATGCTGTTGCCGATCGACCGGCTGGCGGCATTCTTCGACGCGCTCGCGCTGCCGGCGCCGCTCGACCGCGCAGCGGAGCTTCTGCTGGCGGAGATCCGCACGCGGCTGGGCTACTTGCGCGAGGTCGGGCTCGGCTACCTGACGCTCGACCGCCAGTCGCGCACGCTGTCGGGCGGCGAGGTGCAGCGGATCAACCTGACCACGGCGCTGGGCACCTCGCTGGTCAACACGCTGTTCGTGCTCGACGAGCCGTCGATCGGCCTGCATCCGCGCGACATGAACCGCGTGATCGAGGTGATGAAGCGACTGCGCGACTCGGGAAATTCGCTGGTCGTCGTCGAGCACGATCCGCAGGTGATGTTCGCCGCCGACCGGATGATCGACGTCGGACCCGGCCCCGGCGAGCGCGGCGGGCAAGTCGTGTTCGACGGCGATCCGCGCGCGCTGCGCGAGTCCGGCACGCTGACCGGCGACTATCTCGCGGGCCGCCGGCAGGTCGACGCCGGCCGCTCGCAGCCCGTCGTCGCCGCCACCCCGAAGCTGATCCTCGAGGGCGCGCGCGCACACAACCTCAAGGACGTCTCGGTCGAGATTCCGCTCGGGCGCCTCGTATGCCTGACCGGAGTGTCCGGCAGCGGCAAGTCGACGCTGATGCAGGGCGTGCTGCTGCCGGCGCTGCTCGCAGCGCGCGGGCGACCCGCCGAGGCGCCCGGGGCGCACGACCGGCTGCTCGGCGACGACTGGATCGGCGACGTCGTCTTCGTCGACCAGTCTCCGATCGGCAAGACCGCGCGCAGCAACCCGGCCAGCTACGTCGGCGCGTTCGACCCGATCCGCAAGCGCTTCGCCGCCACGGCGCTCGCGAAGGAGCGCGGATACACCGCCGGCACCTTCAGCTTCAACGCCGGCGACGGCCGCTGCCCGACCTGCGGCGGCAACGGCTTCGAGCACGTCGAGATGCAGTTCCTGTCCGACGTCTACCTGCGCTGCCCGGACTGCGACGGGAAGCGCTTCCGGCCGGAGGTCCTCGAGGTCACGCTGCCCGGCAGGGACGGGCGCGGGCGCTCGGTCGCCGACGTGCTCGAACTGACCGTGCACGAGGCGGTCGAGCTGTTCGCCGGCGAGCACGACGTCCAGGCGCGGCTGCGGCCGCTCGCCGAGGTCGGCCTCGACTACCTGAGGCTCGGCCAGCCGGTGCCGACGCTGTCGGGCGGCGAAGCGCAGCGGCTCAAGCTCGCCGGCTTCCTCGCCGAAGCCGCGAGCCAGGGCCCCGCGTTGCCCGGGGGCCCGGGCGAGGCCTTCGCGCGCACCGGCCGCCGCGGCAAGCTCTTCATGTTCGACGAGCCGACCACCGGCCTGCACTTCGACGACGTGGCGCAGTTGCTGCGCGCGCTGCGCAAGCTGCTCGCGGCCGGCCACTCGCTGCTGGTGATCGAGCACAACCTCGACGTGATCCGCGCCGCCGACTGGCTGATCGACCTCGGCCCCGAAGGCGGCGAGGAAGGCGGCCGCATCGTGGCCACCGGCACCCCCGCCAGACTGGCAAGCGAAGCCAGCACGCACACAGGGAAGGCCTTGGCGAACTACGAAAGAACGCCCCGGCCACGGAGCGATTGCCACCACGCACCGTGCCGAAGAGCCGGCAAAGCAGACCGAAGAGGGCCTTCTCCGGGAGCGTGCCCGCGCAGCGATCTGCGTGCACCGGGCCCGCGAGCACAACCTGAAGAACGTCGAGGTCGAGATCCCGCGCGACCGGCTCACCGTCATCACCGGCGTCTCCGGCTCCGGCAAGTCGACGCTGGCCTTCGACGTCGTGTTCGGCGAGGGGCAGCGCCGCTACCTCGAGTCGCTCAACGCGTATGCGCGCCAGTTCGTGCAGCCGTCCGCGCGACCGGACGTCGACGGCGTGTTCGGCATCCCGCCCACGGTCGCGATCGAGCAGCGCACCAGCCGCGGCGGCCGCAAGAGCACCGTCGCGACGCTGACCGGCATCTACCACTTCCTGCGCCTGCTGTACGTGAAGCTCGGCCGGCAGCACTGCCCCGACTGCGGCACGCAGATCGAGCCACAGAGCTTCGACGCGATTGCCGCGCGCATCCTGCGCGAATACCGGGGCCGGCACGTCGGCCTGCTCGCGCCGCTGGTGGTGGCGCGCAAGGGCGTCTACACCGACCTCGCGAAGTGGGCGCAGGGCAAGGGCTTCGGGCACCTGCGCGTCGACGGGCGCTTCCTGGCGACGGCGCGCTTCCCGCGGCTCGACCGCTATGCGGAGCACGACATCGAGCTGCCGGTGGCCGATTTCGTCGTCGACGCCGCCGACGAGACCGCGCTGCGCAACGCGCTGCGCGACACGCTCGCGTTCGGCAAGGGCATCGTGATGGTGGCCGCGCCGCTCGACGCGCTGCACGAGGCGGCGCACGCAGGCGACGCCGCCGCGTTCGAGGCGGCCGCGGCCGCGCTCCAAACCCGGCTGTTCTCGACCCGGCGCGCGTGCGCGTCGTGCGGCGCGAGCTTCCCCGAGCCCGACCCGCGGATGTTCTCGTTCAACTCGAAGATCGGCTGGTGCCCCGAGTGCATCGGCACCGGCGTGCGCCTGCCGTACGTGCCGAAGCCCGATCCGAAGGGCCGCTCCGACGAGGACTCGACGGTCGAGGCGGTCGGCGCGCTCGCCGAGAAGCTCGCCGACCAGATCGGCGCGCAGGATCCCGGCACCGTCGCAGGCGGCGCCGGCGTCGTCGAGCCCTGCCCCGCCTGCGACGGCAAGCGGCTGAACCGCACCTCGCTCGCGGTGCGGCTGCTCGACCGGTCGATCGCCGACCTGAGCGCGCTGCCGGTCGCCGACTGCGCGCGCTGGCTCGGGCAGGTCGGCTTCGAGGGACGCGAGCTGGAGATTGCGCGCGACGTGCTGGCCGAGATCGGCTCGCGGCTCTCGTTCCTGTCCGGCGTTGGCCTCGGCTACCTCGCGCTCGACCGCGCCGCGCCGACGCTGTCGGGCGGTGAAGCGCAGCGCATCCGCCTGGCCGCGCAACTCGGCTCGAACCTGCAGGGCGTCTGCTACGTGCTCGACGAGCCGACCATCGGCCTGCACCCGCACGACAACCGGATCCTGCTCGATTCGCTCGAGGCGCTGCGCGACAAGGGCAACACGCTGCTGGTCGTCGAGCACGACGAGGACACCATCCGCCGCGCCGACCACGTGATCGACATCGGCCCCGGCGCCGGCCGCCTCGGCGGCCGCATCGTCGCGGCCGGGCATCACGAGGCCCTCGCCGCAAACCCCGACAGCCTGACCGGCCGCTTCCTCGCGCAGCCGCTCGCACACCCGCTGGGCGGGCAGCGTCCGGCGCCCATGGACGACGCAGCGCAGTGGCTGGTGCTGCGCGACGCGCACCTGCACAACCTGCGGCACGTCGACGCTCGCATCCCGCTGCGTCGGCTCACCGTCATCACCGGCGTGTCGGGTTCCGGCAAGTCGACGCTGGCGCGCGACGTGCTGCTGGCCAACGCGACGGCGCAGGTGAACGCGCGCAACCTGCGCCAGCCCGCGCCGCCGCTCGCGGGCGTCGGGCGGCTCGACGGCCTCGACGGCATCACCCGCGTGCTGGAGGTCGACCAGACGCCGATCGGCAAGACGCCGCGCTCGTGCCCGGCAACCTACGTCGGTTTCTGGGACGCGATCCGCCGGCTGTTCGCCGACACCGCCGAGGCGCGCATCCGCGGTTGGGGCGCCGGCCGCTTCAGCTTCAACACCGCGGGCGGCCGCTGCCAGGCCTGCGAGGGCCAGGGGCAGCAAACCATCGCGATGAGCTTCCTGCCCGACGTGAAGATCGCGTGCGACGTCTGCGGAGGCCGGCGCTTCGGCCGCGAGACGCTCGAGGTGCAGCTGCGCGGCCGCGACATCGGCGCGCTGCTCGCGATGGACGTCGACGAGGCCGCGTCGTTCTTCGCCGCGCACCCGGCGATCGCGCACCCGCTGCGCCTGATGCAGGACGTGGGGCTCGGTTACCTGACGCTCGGCCAGCCCAGCCCGACGCTGTCGGGCGGCGAGGCGCAGCGCATCAAGCTGGTCGCCGAACTGTCGAAGGTGCGCCTGCGCGCCGACGACGACGATCCGCGCGTCGCGCGCGCCCGCGCGCGCGCGCTGGCCGCCGGGGCCCGCCCCGCGCCGGGTCCGCACGCGCTGTACGTCCTCGACGAGCCGACGGTCGGGCTGCACATGGCCGACGTCGAGAAGCTCATCGGCGTGCTGCACCGGCTGGTCGACGCTGGCAACACGGTCGTGGTGGTCGAGCACGACCGCGACCTGTGGGCCGAAGCCGACTGGATCCTCGACCTCGGCCCCGAAGGCGGCGACGCCGGCGGCCGGATCGTGGCCGCCGGCACGCCGGCCGACCTCGCCGCGCGCGGCCTCACGCACACCGAGCGCGCGCTGCGCGAGACTTTCGACGCGCAGCGCCGGGCGCGTTCGTGACGCGCCCGGCCGGTCGTCACGCCGGCCGCCAGGTCTGCAACTTGATGTTCTCGCGCTCCATCGCCGCGGCCACCGCCGGATGCGCGGCGACCCGCGCGACGTAGGCCTGGTACGCGGGATAGTCCGCCGGATCGATGCCGGCGAATCCGCCCCAGCGCAACAGCGTCAGCGCGTAAGCGTCGTGGAACGCGAGCCGGGCGCCGAACCAGTACGGGTCGGCGCCCTCGATCCAGCCCTGGATGCGCGCGAGCTGCTCGCGGTAGAGCGCCGCGTTGAAGCGCTTGAGCTCGGCGCGCGTCGCGTCGCCGTCGGCGAACTTGTCGGGCATGAACACGTGCGTGAAGGTCGGATGCACGGTGTTGTTCATCCACGCGAACTGCGACATCGCCTGCGCGCGCGCCCACGGCTCGGACGGCAGCAGTCCCGCCTGCGGATAGCGGCGGTCGAGGTAGTCGCAGATTGCGACGATCTGCGTCAGCGGCTTGCCGTCGACGACCAGCGTCGGCACCTGGCCGGCCGGGTTGATCGCCAGGTACGCGGGCGTGCGCTGCTCGCCCTTGTGCAGTTTCACCGCGTGCGCGACGAAGTCCTCGCCGGTGGCGGCCTTGATCGCCTCGAGCGCGACGTGCGGAACGAACGAGCACGCGCCCGGGCCATAGTGGAGTTCCAGCATCGCAGTCCCCTCCCGCCGGTCGGATCGAATCGGGCCAGTATACGATTGCGCATGCGCCGCCGCGGATCGCCCGCGCCGCGCGCGCAGCCATTGCAGGGGAACCCGATGAGCCTCGATCCCGCGCTCGTCGCCGCGCTGTCGCGCGTGTCGACCGCCACGCTGACCACGATCCTGCTGAAGAAGGGCCTGCGCAACGTCTGGCTGCGCGGAACGCGTCCGCTCGCCGAAGGCTGCCCGCGCGCGGTCGGGCGCGCGTTCACGCTGCGCTTCGTGCCGGCACGCGAGGATCTCGCGACGCCGGAATCGTGGAGTTCGCCGACTTCGACCCGCGCCGCCATCGAGGCGATGCCGCCCGGCTGCATCGCGGTCGTCGACGCCCTCGGCGCGACCGACGCCGGCATCTTCGGCGACATCCTGTGCACGCGGATGGCGCAGCGCGGCGTGGCGGCGCTGGTCACCGACGGCGTGGTGCGCGACGCGGCCGGCGTGCGCGCCACCGGCCTGCCGGTGTGGTGCCAGGGCGTCGCCGCGCCGCCGTCGGTCGCCCGACTCAGCTTCGTCGGCTGGCAGCAGCCGGTCGCCTGCGGCGGCGTGGCGGTCTATCCCGACGACGTCGTGGTCGCCGACGGCGACGGCGCGGTGGTCGTGCCGGCCGCGCTGCTCGACGCCATCGTTCCGGCCGCGGTCGAGCAGGAGCGGCTGGAAGACTGGATCATCGGCGAGGTCGCTCGCGGCGCCGCGCTGCCGGGCCTGTATCCTCCCGACGATGCCGCCCGCGCGCGCTACGAGGCGACCAGGGCGCGCGGCTGACTGCCCAGCATTTCTCGAAAGGAAGCCCCTATGGACTACACGCTGCCGGAATTCCTCGCCCACGCGGTCGCACTCGAAACCGAAGCCGCCGACCGCTACCTCGAGCTCGCCGACATGATGGAGGCGCATCGCAACGACGAAGTGGCGGCGCTATTCCGCGACATGGTGCGCTTCTCGCAGATGCACCGCGACGAGATCGTCGCGCGCGTCGGCACCCTCGAGTTGCCGAAGCTGAGGTCGTGGGAGTACCGCTGGACCTCGCCGCCGGAAGCTGGCGGCGAGGAGGCGTTCGACTACATGCTCGAACCGTGGAACGCGCTGCGCTACGCGCGCGAGAACGAAGTCCGCGCGATGGAGTACTACAGCTCGGTCGGCCAGCAGTCGAGCGATGCCGAGGTGCAACGGCTCGCCTCCGAGTTCGCCGCCGAGGAGGCCGAGCACGTCGACGCCCTCGACAAGTGGCTCGGGCGCACGCCACGGCCGTCGGCGACCTTCGACGCCGACCCCGAGATCCCGCCGCGCAGCTGACGCAAGGGAATCCGCACGGACCGCGTGCCGGGAGGCCGGCGCGCGCCGCTGCCCGCCCGCACGACGACCTCCCAGTGACCGGAATCGCGGTGATCGGCGCCGGCCCGGCGGGCCTGATGGCGGCCGAGGCCGCGCGCGCTGCCGGCGCGGCCGTCGACGTGTTCGACACGATGCCGTCGGCCGCGCGCAAGTTCCTGCTCGCCGGCAAGGGCGGCCTGAACCTCACGCATTCCGAGCCGCTCGAGCGCTTCCTGTCGCGCTACGGCGGGCGGCGCGCGCAGCTCGAGCCGATGTTGCGCGGATTCGATCCCGACGCCGTGCGGAGCTGGGCGCGCGGCCTCGGCGTCGAGACCTTCATCGGATCGTCGGGTCGCGTGTTTCCACTCGAGATGAAGGCCGCCCCGCTGCTGCGCAGCTGGGTGCGCCGCCTGCGAGGCGAAGGCGTGCGCTTCCACATGCGCTCGCGCTGGACCGGATGGGACGAGCCCGACGAGCGCGACAGCACCACGCCGGCCCCGGCGCCCGCGCGCCCCCCGGCGATGCGGCTGCAGACCGCCGAAGGCGAGCGGCTGCTGCGCGCCGATGCGGTCGTGCTCGCGCTGGGCGGCGCCAGCTGGCCGCGCCTCGGCTCGGATGCCGCCTGGGTGCCGCTGCTCGCGGCGCGCGGCGTGGCGATCGCGCCGCTGCGCCCCGCCAACTGCGGCTTCGACGTCGCGACCCCGCGCGGTCCCGGCTGGTCGGAGCACTTCACGACGCGCTTCGCCGGGCACCCGTTGAAGGCGGTGACCGCGCGCATCGACGATCCCGGCCGCGCAGGCGCCGCCCGCCAGGGCGAGTGCGTGGTGACCGCGACCGGCGTCGAGGGCAGCCTCGTCTATGCGTTGTCCGCCGCGCTGCGCGACGCGATCGCCGCCGGCGGCGCCGCCACGCTCGTGCTCGACCTGGCTCCGGGGCGCAGCCTGCAACGGCTGGACGACGAGCTGGCGCGGCCGCGCGCCGGCCGCTCGCTCGCCAACCACCTGCGCGCGCGCGCCGGCATCGAAGGTGTCAAGGCGGGGTTGCTGCGCGAGCTGCTGCCCGCGCCGGTGCTCGCCGATCCGGCGCGCCTCGCAGCCGCGATCAAGGCGCTGCCGCTGCGGCTGGTCGCGGCGCGCCCGATCGGCGAGGCGATCAGCAGCGCCGGCGGCGTGAGCTTCGAGGCGCTCGACGCCGGCCTTATGCTGCGCGCCGTGCCGGGCGTCTTCTGCGCCGGCGAGATGCTCGACTGGGAAGCGCCGACCGGCGGCTACCTTCTCAGCGCGTGCCTTGCCACCGGGCGTGCGGCCGGTCGCTCGGCCGCCGGCTGGGTCCGGGCCGCGCAGGCCGCTTGAAGGCCGGCGCCGGCCGGAAGCGCGGTTCGAGGCCCGGGATCACGTCGATGCGGATCGGCTGGCCCGTGAAGCGCTCGATGTCGCGCACCCGGTGCCGCTCGTGGTGCCCCATCAGCGTCACCGCGACGCCGCTGCGGCCGGCGCGCCCGGTGCGTCCGATCCGGTGCACGTAGTCCTCGGCCTGGCGCGGCGCGTCGAAATTGATCACGTGGCTGATGCCGGCGACGTCGATGCCGCGCGCCGCCACGTCGGTCGCGACCAGCACCTGCGTCTGGCCGTCGCGCAGCCGCTGCAGCGTGCGCGTGCGCTGCCCCTGCTGCATGTCGCCGTGCAGCGCGGCGACGCTGAAGCCGCTGTCGGCGAGCAGTCCGCACAGGTCCTCGGTCGAGCGCTTGGTCGCTGCGAACACCACGCACTGGCGCACCTCGGCGCCGCGCAGCAGCGCGTCGAGCAGGCGCGTCTTGTGGCGCAGGTCGTCGGCGAACAGCATGACCTGCTCGATGTCCGCCTTGCGTTCCGGCGTGGCGCCGATGTCGATGCGCTGCGCATCGCGCGTCAGTCGCCGCGCCAGCTGGCCGACCACGCCGTCGAGCGTCGCCGAGAACAGCAGCGTCTGGCGATCCTGCGGCATGCGCGCGACGATCGCCTCGATGTCGGCCAGGAAGCCCATGTCGAGCATCCGGTCGGCCTCGTCGAGCACCAGCGTTTCGAGGCGCGAGAAGTCGATCCGCCCGCTGCCGATGTGGTCGAGCAGGCGCCCCGGCGTCGCGACGACGACGTCGAGCGGACGCTCGAGCTTGCGGATCTGCAGGCCGTAAGGGGTCCCGCCGACCAGCGCCGCGGTGCGCAGGCGGGGCAGGCCGGCCCCGTACGCGAGCGCGGCCGCGTCGACCTGCATCGCGAGTTCGCGCGTCGGCGCGAGCACCAGCACGCGCGGCCCGCGCCCCGGCGAGCGCGGCGCCGCCTTCAGCCGCTGCAGGAGCGGCAGCATGAACGCGGCGGTCTTGCCGCTGCCGGTGTGCGACGAGACGAGCAGGTCGCGGCCCGCCAGCGCAAGCGGGATCGCGGCTGCCTGGACAGCGGTGGGCTCGGTGTAACCGGCCCGGGACAGGACGTCGAGCATCGGCGCACCGATGCCCAGTTCGGCGAAATTCATGCGTACAACCCCTCGGGTCGAAGTATCGACGCCAACCGGGAGCCGCAATGCCGAGACCGCCGGAGGGAAGCTCTTCCGGCGAGGCGGGGAGGTCGGGACGATGGATCGTGGCCGCTGCGACGATCCGGGGCAGGAGGCCCGGGATGTTGCGACGCACAACCCCGACACTATACCCGCTTCGGCGCCTCGGCGCTTGCGCGGCCTGCACGGATGCCGTCATGCTGTGGCGTCGGCATCCGCCGCCGCCTCCCCGGGGAGTCCCGCATGCCCGCGCACCCGAGTGCGAATCTGCGCACGCTCGCCTTCGTCGGCCATGCCGGCGTCGGCAAGACCACCCTGGTCGAGGCCTTGCTCGCGGCGAGCGGCGCCGTCACCGGCGCCGGCACGGTCGAGCGCGGCACCACCACCTGCGACTACGACCCGCTGGAAAAGGAGCACGGGCACTCGCTGAAGCTCGCGTGCGCGCACTTCGAGCGCGACGGCGTGCGCGTGCACCTGGTCGACACCCCGGGTTACCCGGATTTCGCCGGCCGCGCGATGGCCGCGCTCGACGCGGTCGAGTCGGTCGCGATCGTCGTCGACGCGCAGCGCGGCATCGAGCTGTCGGCCACCCGGATGGCGCTGTGGGCGCAGACGCGCGGGCTGTGCCGGTTCGTCGTCGTCAACCGGATCGACGCCGAGGGCGTCGACCTGCCGGCGCGCGTCGAGGAACTGCGCGCGGCGTTCGGACAGGAGTGCCTGCCCGTGAACCTGCCGGCCGGCGGCGGGCGTGCAGTCGTCGACTGCTTCTTCGCGCCCGGCGGCGCGGCGACCGACTTCGGCAGCGTCGAGACGGCGCACCGGGCGCTGGTCGAGCAGGTGGTCGAAGTCGACGACGCGCTCACCGAACGCTACCTGGCCGGCGAGGAAATCGAGGCGCCGGCGCTGCACGACGCCTTCGAGCGCGCGCTGCGCGAGAGCCACATCGTGCCGGTGCTGTTCGCGTCCGCGCGCAGCGGCGCCGGCGTGCCCGAGCTGATCGACTTCATCGTGCGGCTGGCGCCGAATCCCGCCGAAGGCAACCCGCCGCTGTTCGAGCGCTGGCCGGGCGGCGAGCGCGAGCGCGCCGAATCGTTCACGGCGACGCACGATCCGTCCGACCACGTGCTGGCGCACGTCTTCAAGGTCGAGATCGATCCCTACGTCGGCCGCATCGGCCTGGTGCGCGTGCACCAGGGCACGATCACGCCCGACACGCAGCTCTACGTCGGCGAAGGGCGCAAGCCGGTGAAGGCCGGCACGCCGATGCTGCTGCAGGGCCGCGCGACGCGGCCGCTGCCGGCCGCCGGGCCCGGCGAGATCTGCGCACTCGCCAAGATCGACGAGCTCGCCTTCGACGCGGTGCTGCACGACGCGCCCGAGGATGCGGCCATCCACTTCCGGCCGCTGCCGCTGCCGCACGCGGTCTACGGCCTGGCGGTGCGCGTCCTGCGGCGCGGCGACGAGCAGAAACTGGCCGAGATCCTGCAGCGGCTGACGGCCGAGGATCCGAGCCTCGGCGTCGAGCACGATCCGGTCACGCACGAAGCGGTGATCCGGGGGCTGGGCGAGTTGCACGTCGGGCGCGTGCTCGAGCGCATCCGCCTGCAGTACAAGCTCGACGTCGACGCGCACCCGCCGACGATCCCGTATCGCGAGACACTGCGCGCGCAGGCCGAGGGGCACCACCGGCACCGCAAGCAGAGCGGCGGCGCCGGGCAGTTCGGCGAAGTGTTCCTGCGCGTCGCACCGCTGCCGCGCGGCGCGGGCTTGCGCTTCGTCGACGAGGTCAAGGGCGGCGCGATTCCGTCGGTGTTCATCCCCGCGGTCGAAAAGGGCGTGCGCCAGGCGATGGCGACCGGTGCGATCGCGGGGTTTCCGGTGCAGGACGTCGAGGTCACCGTCCACGACGGCAAGACGCACCCGGTCGACGGCAAGGAGATCGCGTTCGTGACCGCGGGCCGCAAGGCCTTCCTCGACGCCGTCGCGAAGGCGCAGCCGGTCGTGCTCGAGCCGATCGTCGCGCTCGAGTTGTCGATCCCGCAGGAGGCGATCGGCGCGGTCTCGGGCGAGCTCTCCGCGCGGCGCGGCCAGGTGTCGGGCAGCGGCGCCGCGCGCGCCGGCATGGCGACGCTGCACGCGCGCGCGCCGCTGGCCGACCTGTCGGATTTCCAGGGCCGGCTCAAGGCGATCACCGGCGGCCAGGGGCACTACTCGCTCGAACTGCTCGGCTACGAGGAGGCGCCGCCGAACGTCCAGTCGCGACTGCGCGCCGCCTGGCGCCCCCGCGACGAGGAGTGACTCCGGTGCGGTCGGCCGGAACGAACCCGGCGCGGGTGCGCCGCGAGCGCCCGTCCTCATGAAGGCATCCGGCATGGATCTCGACGCGACCGTCGACATCCTGCGGCAGCTGGTCGCGTTCGAGACGGTCAGCTCGCGTCCGAACGCGCAGCTGGTCGACTGGGCCGCCGAACGACTGCGCTCGTGCGGCGCGCGCGTGCTGGTCCAGCACGGCGACGAGCCCGGCAAGGCGAACCTGTTCGCGACGCTCGGCCCCGACGACCGCGCCGGACTGATGCTTTCGGGGCACTCGGACGTGGTGCCGGTCGAAGGCCAGGCCTGGAGCTCCGACCCGTTCAGGCTCGAGCAGCGCGGCGGGCGGCTCTACGGTCGCGGCGCCGCCGACATGAAGGGCTTCATCGCCTGCGTTCTCGAGGCGGCGCCGCGGCTGGCGCGGATGCGCCTGCGCACGCCGCTGCACGTGGCGCTGTCGTACGACGAGGAAACCGACATGGGCGGCATGCACCGGCTCGCCGCGCACCTGGCGAGCGCCCCGGTGCGCCCGGCCGGCTGTGTCATCGGCGAGCCGACCTCGATGCGACTGGTCGCCGCAAACAAGGGCTCGGCCTGCTACCGGGTCGAGGTTCGCGGGCATTCGGCGCACTCGTCGCTGCGCGACCAGGGCGTGTCGGCCGTCGAGACCGCCGCCGAGATCGTCGCGTTCGCAAACGCGCTGCAGCGACGGCTGCGCGCGGGCGCGCGCCACGACGGTTTCGAGTTCCCGTTCACCAGCGTCCACGTCGGCCGCATCGAGGGCGGCACCGCGCACAACATCATCGCGAGGGACTGCGCGTTCCTGCTCGAGATCCGCGCGCTGCCGGGCACGCGCTCGACCGACGTGCTCGACGAAATCCGCGCCTACTGCGATGCGGCGTTGCTGCCCGCCATGCGGGCGATCGCTCCCGAGTGCGCGATCGCCTTCGAGCGGGTCGTCGACACGCCGCCGCTGGACGACCGCGGCAACGCCGCCCTCGCGCGCGCCGTCGCTCCGTTGTGCGGCGATCACGGCCCGGGGTGCGTGAGCTTCGGCACCGAGGCCGGCATCCTGCAGGAGATCGGCGTGCCGACCGTGGTCTGCGGTCCGGGCGACATCCGGGTCGCGCACCGGCCCGACGAATACGTCGAGACGACCCAGCTCGACGCCTGCGGGCGCTTCCTGGCGGCGCTCGCGCCGCGCCTGGAGCAAGGCGACCTGCCGCTGGCGGGCTGAGCCCGCCGCCCTGGCGCAGCCGCAGGTCCGCCGGAGCCCTGTGCGACAATCCGGAGTCGCCAGATTCGCAGGGCGGTGCCCCCCGTCCCCTTCCCGATGCTGCTCTGGATCTCCATTGCCGTCGCCACGCTGCTGGCGACCGCGGCCGTCGTCTGGCCGCTGCTCGCGCCGCGCGCCCCCGCCGGCGCCGATCCGGCCGCCGACGAGCGCCGTCGGCTTGCGGTCTACCGCGACCGCAAGCGCGAACTCGAGTCGGAGCACGCGGCCGGGCGCCTGAGCGACGACGACGCCGCGCAGGCGCAGGCCGACCTGCTGCGCCAGGTCGCGCAGGAAGTGCCGGCCACCGACGGCGACGCGCCGGCGACGCCCATCGGCAGCGACACCGCGAGCCGCCTGTCGCCGCGGCTGCTTGCGCTGGCGCTGGCCGTGCTCGTGCCGCTGGTCGCGCTAGGCGTCTATCGACAGGTGGGCGCGCCGCAACTGGTCGGCGCGGACCTGACGCGCGCCGCCCCGCCGCTCGACGAAGCCGGCATCCAGCGGATGATCGCCGACATCGAGCAGCGCACGCGCGACGAGCCCGGCAACGGCGAGGCCTGGGCGATGCTGGCCGAGACGCGACGCATCCAGGGCCGGCACGCCGACGCCGTGACGGCGTTCGAGAAGGCAATGTCGCTGCTGCCGCCCGACGCGCGCATGCTCGCCGACTTCGCCGAATCGGTGGCGCTCGTCGCCGGCGGCGACTTCGCCGGTCGGCCGGTCGCGCTGCTCGAGCAGGCGCTGAAGCTCGATCCGGACGAACCCCGGGCGATCGCGCTGATGGGCGCCGCGCAATACCGGCTCGGCCGCCTGCCCGAGGCGCGCGACCTGTTGAAGCGGCTGCTCGCAACCCTGCCGGCCGGCTCCGACGAAGCCGCGGAGATCGCCGAAGTGCTCGCGCGCATCGAATCCGAGCTCGCGCAACGCCGCCCGTGGCCGGCCCCCGGGGCGCCCAAGGGAGCGCAGTGACCGGCTTCGACGGGCTCGAGACGCGCGCGCTGTCCTGCGCGGCCGGCTACCGCACGCTGTTCGCTGCGCTCGAGCTGAAGCTGCCGCGCTCGCACTGGATGACGCTGGTCGGCCCGAACGGCAGCGGCAAGTCGACGCTGTTGCGCGCGATCGCGGGACTCGTGCGGCCGATCGCCGGCGAGGTGCGCTGGCGCGGCGAGCTTCGCGATCCCGGGGCGCCCGACTGGCACGCCGACTGCCTGTACCAGGGCCACGCCAGCGGCTGGAAGGATGCGCTCGACGCGCGCGAGAACCTCGCGCTGCAGGCCGGACTCGACGGCATCGACGTCGACGCCGCGCGCATCGAAGCGCAACTCGCCCGGGCCGGCCTCGAGCGGCAGGCGCGGCTGCCGTTCGCGCGGCTCTCGGCCGGGCAGCGGCGGCGCCTGTCGCTCGCGCGGCTCGCACTGTCGGCGCGCCCGGTCTGGCTGCTCGACGAGCCCGGCACCGCGCTCGACACGGCCGGCCTGCAGGCGCTCGCGGCGCTGATCGACGCGCACCTCGACGCGGGGGGGCTGGCGCTGGTCGCGACGCACCAGCCGCTGCCGTGCGCGCATCCGCCGCTGGTGCTCGACCTCGGGAGCGTGCGGGCGTGAGCGGCGCGCGCTCGGCCGGCGTCGTCGGCGCGCTGCTGTGGGCCTGCCGGCGCGACCTCGAACTGGCGATGCGCTCGCGTGCCGAGCTGGCCGTGATCGTGATCTTCTTCCTGCTCGTCACCAGCATGTTTCCGCTCGCGGTCAGCCCCGACCCGGAACTGTTGCGGGCAATCGCCCCCGGCATCGCCTGGGTCGCGGCGCTGCTGGCGAGCCTGCTCGGACTGTCGCGCCTGTTCGCCTCCGACCACGCCGACGGCACGCTGGAGCAGATGGTGCTGGCGCCGGCGCCGCTGGCGGCGCTGGTGGCGGGCAAGGTGCTCGCGCACTGGCTCGTGACCGGGGTGCCGCTGGTGCTGCTGGCGCCGGTCACCGGCCTGCAGTTCGCGCTCGACACCGACTCGATCGCGGTGCTGGCGGCGTCGCTCGCGCTCGGCACGCCGATCCTGTCGTGGCTGGGCGCGATCGCGGCGGCGCTGACGCTCGGCGCGCGCGGCGGTTCGTCGCTGCTGGCGCTGCTGGTGCTGCCGCTCGCCGTGCCGGTGCTGATCTTCGGCGCCGGCGCGGTCGAGTCGCACGCGTCGGGGCTGGGGGCGGAAGCGCACCTCTCGCTGCTCGGCGCCGGCCTGATCGCGGCGTGGGTGCTAGGACCGGCTGCCGCGGCGCTCGCGGTTAGAATCGCGCACGAATGAGCATGCCCCCTTCCCGCTCCGGCAGCCTCTGGTTCCGCTACGCGTCTCCGGCCGCGTTCTACCCGCTCGCCGGGCGCATGATCCCGTGGTTCGCCGCCGCGGCCGCGCTGCTGGCGGCGGCCGGCCTGTACGTGGGCTTCGCGATCGCGCCCACCGACTGGCAGCAGGGCGAGTCGTACCGGATCATCTTCATCCACGTGCCCGCCGCGTGGATGGCGATGTTCACCTATCTGGTGCTGGCGTTCTGGTGCGCGCTGTCGCTGGCGTTCAACACGCGGCTATCGGCGATGATGGCGCAGGCGCTGGCGCCGACCGGCGCGATGTTCGCCTTCGTCGCGCTGTGGACCGGGGCGTTCTGGGGCCGCCCGACCTGGGGCGCTTACTGGGTCTGGGACGCGCGGCTCACGTCGACGCTGATCCTGCTCTTCCTGTACCTGGGCTTCATGGCGCTGCGCGCCTCGATCGACGACCCTCGCCGCGCCGACCGCGCCGCGGCCGTGCTGGCGCTGGTCGGCGTCGTCAACGTGCCGATCATCTATTTCTCGGTGCGCTGGTGGAACACGCTGCACCAGGGCTCGACGATCTCGATGACAGCCGCGCCGAAGATGGCGCAGACGATGCTGCTCGCGATGCTGCTGATGGCGCTGGCGGCGTGGGCCTACACGATCGCGGTCGCGCTGCATCGCGTGCGCAGCATCATGCTCGAGCGCGAGGCGCTGAGCGGCTGGGTCGGCGAACTGTGCAAGGACGAGCGCGCCGCGCCGACCCCCGCAGGGGAGGAACGCCGGTGATGGAATGGCTGTCGATGGGCGGATACGGCTTCTACGTGTGGAGCTCGTACGGCGTCACGGCGCTTGCGATCGCCGCCGAACTGGCCTGGTTGCGCCGCCAGCGACGCGACGCGTGGCAGCGCGTCGCCGACATGCGCGCCGAACCCGGCCGCGCGGGCGAGGAGAACCGATGAAGCCGCGCCACCGCCGCCTGTTGTGGATCCTGGCCGGGCTGGCAGCGTTGGCGGTCGCCGCGACGCTGGTGCTCAACGCGTTCCGCAGCAACCTCGTCTTCTTCTACACGCCGACCGAGATCGCCGGCGGCCAGGCGCCGCGCGGCAAGCCGTTCCGCCTCGGCGGACTGGTCGAGCCCGACAGCGTCAAGCGGGTCGGCGACGGCACCACGGTGACGTTCCGCGTCACCGACAACGCGCGCACGATCGACGTCAGCTACACCGGCATCCTGCCCGACCTGTTCCGCGAAGGTCGCGGGGTGGTCGCGCAAGGCACGCTCGAAGCCGACGGCACCTTCAAGGCGCGCGAGGTGCTCGCAAAGCACGACGAGAACTACATGCCGCCGGAAGCCGCCGAGGCGCTGCGGCGGGCCGGCCACCCGGTGGGCGCGCCGGCACAGTTCCAGCAGGCGCCGAAGCAGTGATCGCGGAGCTCGGGCACTACGCGCTCGCGCTGGCGCTGCCGGTGGCGGTCGCGCTCGGCGTGCTGCCGATGCTGGGCAGCACGATGCGCGGCCCGCTCGGCGCGCGCCTGGTCGCGGTGGCGCGCCCGGCCGCGTTCGTTCTCGCGCTGCTCGCGCTGGCCGCCTTCGCGGCGCTCGCGGCGCTGTTCGTCGCCAACGACTTCAGCGTCAAGCTGGTCGCCTCGCATTCGAACCTGAGCCTGCCGCTGCACTACCGGATCGCCGCCAGCTGGGGCTCGCACGAGGGCTCGATGCTGATGTGGGTGGTGATCCTGGCGTGCTGGATCGGCGCGGTCGCGGTGCGCTCGGCGTCGCTGCCGACCGAACTGCGCGCGCGCATCCTGGCGACGATGGGCCTGGTCGCGGTGGGCTTCCTGCTGTTCCTGCTGTTCACGTCGAACCCGTTCGAGCGCCTGGTGCCGCCGCCCCCCGACGGCCGCGACCTGAATCCGCTGCTGCAGGACGCCGGCATGGTGTTCCATCCGCCGCTGCTGTACATGGGCTACGTCGGGCTGTCGGTCGCGTTCGCGTTCGCGGTGGCCGGACTCGTCGGCGGCCGCTTCGACGCCGCGTGGGCGCGCTGGGCGCGGCCGTGGACGACGGTCGCGTGGGGCTTCCTGACGCTCGGCATCGCGCTCGGTTCGTTCTGGGCCTACTACGAACTCGGCTGGGGCGGGTGGTGGTTCTGGGACCCGGTCGAGAACGCGTCGTTCATGCCGTGGCTGGTCGCGACCGCGCTGGTGCACTCGCTGGCGGTCGCCGAGAAGCGCGGCAGCTTCAAGAGCTGGACCGTGCTGCTGGCGATCCTCGCGTTCAGCCTGAGCCTGCTCGGCACCTTCCTCGTGCGCTCGGGCGTGCTGACCTCGGTGCACGCGTTCGCCACCGATCCCGCGCGCGGCGTCTTCATCCTCGTCTTCCTCGCGGCCGTCGTCGGCGGTTCGCTGCTGCTTTACGCATCGCGCGCACCGACGATCGGCAGCGGCCCCGCTTTCGCGCCGGTGTCGCGCGAATCGCTGCTGCTCGCCAACAACGTGCTGCTGACCGTGGCGATGGCCGCGGTGCTGCTCGGCACGTTGTACCCGCTGGTGCTCGACACGCTCGAACTCGGCAAGATCTCGGTCGGGCCGCCGTACTTCGACTCGGTGTTCTTTCCGCTGATGGCGCCCGCGCTGTTCCTGATGGGCATCGG
>JANJTK010000257.1 GCA_024711155.1 Burkholderiaceae bacterium | reverse complement strand
CGGCGAGTCGGGCGAGATCCTCGTTCGCGGACCCTCGGTGATGGATGGCTACTACAACCGCCCCGATGCGACGGCCGCCGTGTTCCACGACGGCTGGCTTCGCACCGGCGACATGGGGGCCATGGACGCGAACGGCTTCGTCTACTTCCACGATCGCCTGAAGGACATGGTTAAGTCCGGCGGACTTAACGTCTATTCGCAGGAGGTCGAGCGCGCGCTGCAGAAGCACGCTGCAGTCCGCGAGGTGGGGGTCATCGGCCTGCCCAGCGAGCGCTGGGGCGAGGAGGTGACCGCCGTCGTGGTCCGGCGCGACGGCATGTCGGTCGACGAGGCGGAGATCATCGCCTTCGCCAAGGCTAACCTGGCCCACTACAAGGCGCCCAAGCGGGTGGTGTTCATCCCCTACGATGACCTGCCGATCAATTACTCCGGAAAGATCATCAAGCGCGAATTGCGCGGACGGATCGCCCGGATCCTGGGCTTGGGCCAGTAGGCGCCACGGCGCCCGGCGGTCGAGAAGGTGACTGAAGCGATGGTTCGACTGGATTTCGAAGGCGCGGTCGTTCTGGTGACCGGCGCGGGCCAGGGAAACGGCGAAGCGATCGCCAGGGGCTTCGCGCGTGCGGGCGGGCGTGTCGTCCTTGCCGACCGCAACGCGGAGATGGCCAGGCGCGCCGCGCAGGCGATCCGCGACGAAGGCGGCGACGCGCTTGCCCATGAGCTCGACGTCTCCGACGCCGCGGCCTGCGCGCGGCTCGCCGAGCGGGTCCGGGCCGAAATGGGTGACCTGAAAGTCCTGGTCAACAATGCCGGGATCCTGATCCGCGCGCCCTTCGGACAGGGCAAGCCGCTCGAAGACTGGGACGCAACGCTTCGCGTCAATTTGAGCGGCCCCTACTACATGACGCTGGCCTTTGCCGACCAGCTCGAGCGCACGAAGGGCTGCGTGCTGAACCTGGGTTCGATCCAGTCGTTCGTAGCCACCCCGAACTCGGCCGCCTACACCGCATCGAAGGGCGGGGTGGCGCAATTGACCAAGGCGCTTGCGTGCGAGCTCGCGCCGCGTGGCGTGCGGGTCAACGCGATCGCCCCGGGCTTCATCGCCACGCCAATGACCGAGTCGACGCGAAACGACCCGGCGAAGACCGCGAGCCTGCTCGCCCACATCCCAATGAAGCGGCATGCCGAACCGGACGAACTCGTCGGCCCGGCGCTGTTCCTGTGCTCGGACTTTGCCTCGTACGTCACCGGGGCGATCCTGCCGGTCGATGGCGGCTATCTCGCGAACTGAGCTGCGGGATGTCGCCAAGGCCAGCGCCTGAGACCAGCGCCCCGGCGGGAGAATTCGCCGGGAGGACCGCCCTGGTCACCGGCGGCGGGGCGGGGATCGGCGCCGCGACGGCCCGCCTGCTCGCCACCGCGGG
>JANJTK010000003.1 GCA_024711155.1 Burkholderiaceae bacterium | reverse complement strand
GGGGCTCGATCAGCACGCCGCCGGGGACGAGCGCGCGCGCCGCTTCGCCCACCTCGTGGCCGTTGGCGAAGGCGAGGTGCATCGCGGCCGATTCCTCGCGGGCCTCGGGGCGGTGCGCCCGTAACCACAGGCGCTTCGGGCACTGCAGGTAGTCGAGCAGGCGGGACTTCGACAGGCGGGGCGGGCGGCGCGCGGCGCTGCGCTGCGCAACCGCGCGCGCCGGCGTGCTCGCCAGGGTGCCGCTCTCCAGGACCGTCTCCTCGTCCGCTCTCGTCATCGTTGTCGGCGAGACCTTAGCACTTCGCGCGCGGCGCGAATCACGCGCGCGCATCCAGTGGAACGCCGGGGCCTGCGTCGCGCGCGCGGCGGCTGCGGCCCGGGCGCAGCGACGCGAGGCTGCGGTCGCGGATCACGCGCCGGTAGCGGTGGCCGGTGGTGATCACGTAGCCGTCCGCGCCCAGCACCGCGTAGAGCGACGACGCCTCGACCGCCTTGCGCCAGGTCGGCCGCGGCTCGCGGCGCGCGACCTCGGCGAGCGCGGCGTGGTCGAAGGTGACGATCTCGGCGCCGCGGTGGTCGTGCTCGCGCCGCCCGTAGCTGAGCAGGCAGGCGAGCGCGTCGAGGTCGACGCCGCGCTGGCGGGCGCGCACGAGGGCGTGGGCGGTGAGCGGGGTGGGGTCGGGGGTTGGCGCGAGGGGCGGGGCGCAGTCGGCGGCGGCGCGGTAGGCGGCGGCGGTGCTGACGGGGGACATGGGGCGACTCCGGCAGTTGGCACAGGCCGGATGATCGGGGGCGCGGGGCTCAGGGGGTGAGCCTGCCACGTTGCACCCGTCAGCCGTCGTTCGTCGGAACGCGGCTCAGCCAGCATTCCGGGAACTGATGATCGCCCGCTATGGCGTGAATCAGGATTCCGTACCCGCCCACTTTCACCGGCGGCGCAACGCATGGGGCTGACCCAACCGAAGGTGTCGAACCTGCTGCGCGGCGACTTCGCCAACGTGTCCGAGCGCAAGCTGATGGAGTGCCTGACCCGTCTCGGCTACGACATCGAGATCAGAATGAGGCCTGCCGCCGGCAGGGCGGGCCGGCTGACGGTGGCAATCGCGGAAGCCGACTGGCCACCCGGTGCGCTCGATGAAGCACAACCCTCACGTCGGATCCACGCTGGATGACTTCCTGCGCGAGGACGGCAGCCGCGACGCCGCTCACGCGATTGCCGCCAAGCGCGTGCTCACCTTCCAGTTCGAGGAGAGCATGAAGAGGGCGCGCCTGACCAAGACCGAGATGGCGCGGCGCATGCGCACGACCCGTGCCCAACTCGATCGCCTGCTCGACCCCGACAACCCGTCGACCACCCTGCAGACGCTGGTGAAAGCCGCAGGCGCCGTCGGCAAGCGGTTGCGGATCAGCCTCGTCGAACGCTGACGGCCGTTCGCGTCGGCACCGGCCGCGCGCTATGCCGCGTGGAGCAGGAACTCGACCTTGACCGCTTCATAGGGAAAGACGATGCCCCCTCCTTCCGCGCGGTCGAGAACGCCGGCACTGAGCAACGCCGTCACGTCGCCGTGAACCGCCTTGACGTCCCTGTCGACGCGGCGAGCGGCTTCGCGGATCGAGACGGGGCCGGCACCGCAAAGCGCCTTCAGGAGTTCCCAGCGCTTGGCCGTGAGCACCTTCCACAGAAGCTCGGGCGAGGCGAAGCTGATTCGGGCAGACCGTTCCGGCTTGCCGGTGCGCCATGCGCGCGCAAAATCGGCCATCGATTCCCTGGCTTCACGAACCTCGAGAGTCACTGTCTTCACGGTTCCACCTCGCGATGTCGCGCTCGAAGGCTGCGACAAGCGCCTCCGGCGTGGTGAAGACATAGGCGGATGCCTTGTCTCCGGAATGACGATGATCACCCTTGCCGACTTCGTTGTCGTAGCGGAGCACGCACACGCCGTCGACGACGTAGGCAAGGCGGTACTTGAACCCGTGGGACGAACCTGCAACCGGTGCCGGGACGCTCCAGAGAACCAGCTCGGCAAAGGCGTTCTCCGCGTAGACGATCCGCGCGCGGGCGACAAGTGTCGCTTTCATGTTGGTGATGATGACAACACTCTCGGATGTTGTCAATGACCCCAACATCCCCGCCCGAGAAGCTGGTCGGCGACCTCGCCGGCGTCTATTCGCGACGCATCAACATCCAGCACCGCCTGCTCTACGAGGCCTTCCCCGCCCGGCGCACGGTGCGCGTGCTGCGGATGTGGTCGCACTACGAGTGAGCCACCCCGCCTTGACACGCCGACCCGATGGTGTAAATTCCTGAATCCGAATTCGGTTTTTTGTGGAGCAGGCGATGAGCAACGACAAGGCAGGGCGCCGCCTCGACGGGCGGGTGGTGATCGTGACCGGGGCCGGGCGCGGCATCGGCGCTTCTTACGCGAAGTTCGCGGCGAGCGAGGGCGCGAAGGTGGTGGTGAACGACCTCGGCCGCACGCTGCAGGGCGAGGCCGAGGGCATGTCGCCGGCCGAGCAGGTGGTGAGCGAGATCCGCGCGGCGGGCGGCGAGGCGGTGGCCGACACGCACGACGTGGCCGACTTCGAGGGCGCGCGCGCGCTGGTCGAGACCGCGGTGAAGACCTTCGGCGGGCTCGACGTGCTGGTCAACAACGCCGGCATCCTGCGCGACCGCATGTTCACCAACATGTCCGAGCAGGAATGGGACGAAGTGGTGCGCGTGAACCTGCGCGGCCACTTCTGCACGTCGCGCCACGCCGCCGGCTACTGGCGCGACCAGGTCAAGGCGAACGGTGCGCCGGTCGATGCGGTGGTGATCCAGACGACCTCGATCGCGGGCCTGCACGGCAACCCGGGCCAGTCGAACTACATGGCGGCCAAGTCGGGCGTGGCGACGCTGGCGTGGAGCATCCATCTCGACATGAACCAGCGCTACGGCGTGCGCAGCTACGCGATCGCGCCGAGCGCGCGCACGCGGCTGACGCTGAACTCGCCGGGCGCGGTCGAGGTGGTCAACCGCAAGACCGCCAGCGGCTTCGACTATTTCGATCCCGACAACACGGCGCCGTTCGTGGTGTGGCTCGGCGCGAAGGGCTGCAAGGCGCCGTCCGGGTCGATCTTCGGCGTCGAGGGCGACGTGCTGCGCCGCTACGACGCGTGGCACGTCGGCACGACGGTGCGCAACGGCAAGCGCTGGACCTTCGAGGACATCGAGCGCCGCAGCGCGGAGCTCTTCGCCGGCAGCGAGCGCGCGTTCCAGCCGATCGCGGAAGTCACGAACTTCGAAGAGTGACGCGCACGATGGCGCGCCTGCCCGCGAAGGCCGTGAAACCCGCGCAGGCCGTGAAACCCGCGCAGGCCGCCCCCGTGCCCGCCGAGGGACGCAGCCCGAAGGGCCGCGCCACGCGCGCGGCGCTGCTCGCGGCCGCGCGCCGCGTGATGGCGCGCGACGGCTACCGCAACGCGCGCATCGTCGACATCGCGCACGAGGCGGGCCGCTCGGTCGGCGTCTTCTACTCGTACTTCACCGACAAGGGCGAGGTGTTCGCGGCGCTGGTCGACGCGTTCTACGATGACCTCAAGCAGCTCACGCCGGCGCCCGCGGAGTACGAGCACGACACCGGTCCGGCGCTGCGCGCGGCGATCAAGGGCTTCTGGGACGCCTACCGCACCTACCACTCGGAGCTCGCGGGCCTGTTCGAGGTCGCGTTCACCGAGCCCGAGCTGCTCGAGGTCTGGAAGAACATCCGCAAGCCGGGCCTGCGCCGCTTCGCCTACCGGATCCGCCGCCAGCAGGAGCGCGGGCGCTGCCTCGGAGTCGATCCCGAACTCGCCGCGTCGGCGCTGCTCGGGATGCTCGAGTTCACCTGCTTCAACTGGCAGTCGGGCAAGCTCGACTACGCGGGCCGCGCGGTGGCCGGCGAAGAGGCGGTCGAGACGATCTACCGGCTGATCGCGCAGGCGCTCGAACTCGAGCCGGACGAGGCGGCGCGCCCGGCCAGGGCGGTCAAGCGCGCGGCGCGCTCGCGCTCCAGTCGCTGAGGATCTCGTCCACCGAGCCGAACGCGCGGCTCGGGCGCGCCTGCGACGGCGTGCGCGAGAAGCGCGGCGCGGGGGCGGCCTGGCGCACGCCCTCCACTTCGACGAAGGCGCCGCGCGCGGCGAGGTGCGGGTCGCGCTCGGCTTCTTCGAGCGTGAGCACCGGTGCGGCGCAGGCGTCGGTGCCGGCGAAGATCTTCACCCACTCGTCGCGGTCGCGGGTGCGGAAGATCGCGGCGGCCTTTTCCTTCAGCGACGGCCAGTGGGCGCGGTCGTGCTGGTGGTCGAACTCGGGGTCGGTCCAGCCGGCCTTCTCGCGCAGGATCGCGTAGAACTGCGGCTCGATCGCGCCGACCGCGAGGTAGCGGCCGTCGCGGCACGCGTAGGTGTTGTAGTAGTGCGCGCCGGTGTCGAGCATGTTGGCGCCGCGCTCGTCGCGCCACTCGCCTTCGCGCTTCAGGTGCTGGAACAGCGTCATCAGCGACACGGTGCCGTCGCAGATCGCGGCGTCGACCACCTGGCCGCGGCCCGAGCTGCACGCCTCGATGTACGCGGCGAGGATGCCGGCCACCAGGTACAGCGCGCCGCCGCCGTAGTCGCCGACCAGGTTGAGCGGGATCGCGGGCGCCTGCCCGGCGTGGCCCATCGAGGCGAGCGCGCCGGTGATCGCGATGTAGTCGATGTCGTGGCCGGCGCGCTCGGCGAGCGGCCCGCTCTGGCCCCAGCCGGTCATGCGCGCGTAAACGAGGCGCGGGTTGTCGGCGAGCAGCACCTCGGGCCCGAGTCCGAGCCGCTCCATGACGCCGGGGCGGAAGCCCTCGATGACGACGTCGGCGGCGCGCGCGAGTGCGCGCACCTGAGCGACCTCGGCGGGGTTCTTCAGGTCCACTTCGACCGCGCGCCGGCCGCGCACGGTCGGCCCGCGCTCCATGCCGGGCACGCCGCGCCGCCCGACGCGCACGATGTCGGCGCCCATGTCGGCGAGCATCATCGCGGCGAACGGCCCCGGGCCGAGCCCGGCAAGTTCGACGATGCGCAGGCCGGTCAGCGGGCCGCTGCGCTGCGGCTCGCCCGATTGCCGCGGCTGCTGCGGCTGCGTTCCGGCGCCGGTCATGGCTACTTGCCCCCCAGCATCGAGCGGCTGATGATGTCCTTCATGACCTCGGAGGTGCCGCCGGCGATGCGCTCGACGCGCGCTGCGACCCAGAAGCGGCCGATCGGGTACTCCGACATGTAGCCCCAGCCGCCGTGCAGCTGCAGGCCGGCGTCGGTGACGCGGCCCAGCATCTCGGTGCACCACAGCTTGGCGCACGCCGCTTCAGTCGCGTCGAGGTTGCCGGCCAGGTACATGCGCATCAGCTCGTCGACGTAGATGCGGCCGACGTTGACCTCGGTCTTCATCTCGGCCAGCCGGAAGCGCGTGTTCTGGAAGTCCGACAGCGTCTTGCCGAACAGCGACCGGTCCTTCGTGTAGTTCAGCGTGTGCATCAGCGCCGCCTCGGCCTTCGCGATGGTCGAGACCGCGATGCTCAGGCGCTCGCGCACCAGGCCGTGCATCAGCATCTTGAAGCCCTGGCCGGGCCCGCCGAGCACCATGTCGTCGGGCACGAACACGTCGTCGAAGAACAGCTCCGAGGTGTCCTGCGCGTGCACGCCGATCTTCTCGAGGTTGCGGCCGCGGCGGAAGCCGTCGGAGGCGGTGTCGACGAGGAACAGCGTGACGCTGTTCTTGTCGGCGAGGTCGGTCTTGGCGGCGACGACGGCGAGGTTGGCGAGCTGGCCGTTGGAGATGAAGACCTTCGAGCCGCGCAGCGCCCAGCCGCCGTCGACGCGGCGCGCGAGCGTGCGCATGCCGCGCAGGTCGCTGCCCGCGCCCGGCTCGGTCATCGCGACCGCGCCGATCACTTCGCCCGAGGCGAAGCCCGGCAGCCAGCGCTGCTGCTGCGCGGGCGTGCCGAAGGTGCTGAGGTAGGGCGCGATCATCTCGGAATGCACGAAGAAGCCCGGGCCGTCGGCGCCGGCGCGGCTCAGTTCCTCGATCGCGACCACCGCGTGCAGGAAGTCGCCGCCGGGGCCGCCCATCGAATCGGGCAGGCTCGGGCACAGCAGGCCCGCAGCGCCGGCCTTGCGCCAGATCTCGCGGTCGACGCAGCCTTCGCGCTCCCAGCGCGGGTGGTGCGGCATCACCTCGTCCGCAATGAACCGGCGCACCTGCTCGCGATAGATGTTGTGCTCTTCGCCGAACAGGCCGTGACGCTTCTCGTCGTTGTACATCTCAGGCTCCCCTGTGGGCTTGGTCCCATTGTGCGCGCAGTTCGTTCTTGCGCACCTTGCCGACGCCGCTCAGCGGCAGGCTGGTGGCGCGGATCTCGACCGTGCGCGGGCACTTGTAGGCGGCGATCAAGGTGCGGCAGTGCGCGATCAACGCCTGCGGGTCGGGCGACGCCCCGGGCTTCGGCACCACGACCGCGTGCACCGACTCGCCCCACTTCGGGTCGGGCACGCCGATCACGGCGGCCTCGGCGACGTTTGGGTGGTACATCAGCGCGCTCTCCACCTCGCCGGCGAACACGTTCTCGCCGCCGGTGATGATCATGTCCTTCAGCCGTCCGGCGATCGTGACGAAGCCGTCGTCGTCGAAGATGCCGATGTCGCCGGTGTGCAGCCAGCCGTCGCGGATGGTGGCGGCGGTGAGCTGCGGGTCCTTCCAGTAGCTGGTCATCATGCCGGGGCCGCGCACGCTGATCTCGCCGGGCTGGCCCGGCGGCAATTCGCGGCCGTCGTCGTCGGTGACGCGCATCAGGAAGGTCGCGGTGGCGTGGCCGGCCGAGTTGGTCTTGCCGGCGAGCGGGCCTTCGAGCACGTGGCGCTCGACCTGCAGCACGGTGCACGCGCCGCCGACCTCGGTCTGGCCGTACATCTGGATCAGCCCGACTGTCGGCAGCTCGGCCATCATCCGGCGCAGCACCGGCTCCTGGATCGGCGCGGCGCCGTAGAGCACCGTGCGCACACGATCGAGCAGGTGCTTGCGCGGCCCGGCCGCGTCGAGCAGCATCGGGATCATCGTCGGCACCATCATCAGCACGTTGGTGCCTTCGAACTCGATCGAGTCGAGCACCGCCTGCGGCGAGAACTCGGCGAGGAAGGTGTGCGCGGCGCACGCGGTGGTCACCGCGAGGCCGGCGGCGAAGTCGCCGAGGTGAAAGAGCGGCGCCGCGTGCATGTAGACGGTGGTCGCGTCGAAGCCGCCCTCGTGCGAGGTGTTGAGCCCCTGCAGCACGAGCGACAGGTGCGACAGTTCGACGCCCTTCGGCAGGCCGGTGGTGCCGCCGGTGTAGAAGAGCGCGGCGGTGGCCATCGGCGGCGTCGACGCGAGCGGCAGCGGCGCCAGCGCGACGAGCGGGTCGGCAGCGCCGTCCCATTCGGCGATCGGCGTCAGCACGTCGGTCAGCAGGCCGCCGGCCTCGCGGGCGAGCTCCTGCGCGCGCTCCGCATAGCGGCGATCCGACACGATCGCCTTGCAACCCGAGTGCTTCAGTATCTGCACCTGCTCGGCCTGCGACAGGCGCCAGTTGATCGGCACCAGCACCAGCTCGGCCCAGAACGCGGCGTAGGCAACCTCGACGTGCTCGGCGACGTTCGACGCGATGACCGCGACGAGCTCGCCCGGCGCGAGGCCGAGGTTCTCGCGCAGCGCGCGCGCGCGGCGCGCGACGCGGTCGGCGAACTGGCGCCAGTTGCGCCGCTGGTTGCCGACGATGACCGCTGCGCCGTCGGGGTGGACTTGCGCAGCGCGCGCCAGCGATTGATGCACCGACACCGTGTGGCTCCCGGGGTTGGCGCCGCTTCGGCGGCGCGGGCGCGGCGTCGACCGCCGCGCGGCCGGGCTTCGCCCGCGCGGCGTTCCGGCAGGTGAAACCCGAATTCAGGTTCAGTTTTTGATTTTCGGGCAAGGCCCGGGGAGTGTCAAGGGAGGGTGCTCGGTGGACGCCGGCCGGTGAGGGAAATCGAGTGTCGATGCGGAGCGCGGGCTGGCCGGAGGTCATTGACAACAGTTGTCAATGCACACAAGATCGCGCCATGAGTCGCCAAACCATGAGCTTCGCCTTGCCCGAGTCGATGCGCGAGTACATCGATATGCGGGTCGCTGCTGGCAACTACGGCAACACCAGCGAATACATCCGCGACCTGATCCGGCGCGACCAGGAGGAACAGGCCAGGAAGCGGCTTCGCGATCTCATCGAAGAGGGGCTGGCATCCGGACCAGGCCGCCGTCGCACCAAGGCGGACGAGAAGGACCTGCTCGCGATCGCTCGCGGCGAGATCGATTGAAGCCAGCGGTTCTGCGCCCGCAGGCGCTGCGCGACCAGCAGCGCGAAGTCCGTTACTACCGTCAGGAGGGCGGCACCCGCCTGGCGGTGAGGCTGGCCAGGGCGACCAACGAGGCGCTCGACCGGGTCGAACTCGAACCGCGCATGGGCTCTCCAACGCTCGGGAAGCTGCTCGGCATTCCGGGGCTCCGGACCTGGCGGGTCGGCAAGTTTCCGCTGCTGTGGTGCTACTTCGAGCGCAGTGACCATCTGGATGTGGTCCGGCTGCTGGGCGAGCGCCAGGACATCGTCGCGATCCTGGGCGGCGAGTTCGGCTCGAACTGACACCGCCGCTGTCGGGCGCAAGTCGGCCTTCCGGCTCGCCGTGCCACGGCGGATCGGCCAGCCACTGCCCGGCCTCGGCCGCGCGCTTCGGCGCGCCGTGCGGCGCTATAGTTCGCTCTCGATCCTGCGCACGGACCACCCCTTGCCGACCGACGACGCGCGCACCGCTCGCCCCGCTGACGGACCTGCGAACTGGCTGATGCTGGCGGCGCTGTCGGGCGCGTTCGTGCTGAGCCAGGCCTGGCGGACGATCGCGGCGATCATGGCCCCGGATCTGCAGCGCGAATTCGCGCTGTCGCCGCAGCAGCTCGGGCTGTTCGCCGGCATCTTCCATTTCGCGTTCGGCGCGCTGCAGGTGGCGACGGGCGTCGGCGCCGACCTGCACGGCGTGCGCCGCACGGTGCTGACCGCCTTTCCGCTGGCGATCGCGGGGGCCGTGCTGTCGGCCCTGGCGCCGAGCTTCGCGCTGCTGCTGCTCGGCCAGGCGCTGATCGGCGCCGGTTGCGCGCCGGCGTTCCTCGTCTGCACGGTGTTCATCGCCCGTCGCTATCCGGTCGAGCGCTTCGCGTCGTTGTCCGGGCTCGTGATCGGCTTCGGCGGCATCGGCATGTTGCTGACCGGCACGCCGCTCGCCTGGCTGATCGAGGCGACGTCGTGGCGCGGCGGCTTCGCAGCGCTGGGCGCGCTGTCCGCAATCGCCTGGCTCGCGATCGCGTGGATCGTGCGCGAGCCCGGCGGCCCGCCACCGGGCGCGCAGCACGAGTCGCTGGGGCAGGCGCTGCGCGGCTTCGGCGCGCTGCTCGCGATGCCGCACACGGCCGGGATCGCGGCGTTCGCGGCGGTCGGCTACGCGTCGGTCGTCGCACTGCGCGGGCTGTGGCTGGGGCCGATGCTGGTCGATCGGCACGCGTTCTCGCTGCTCACCGTCGGCCACGTCGCGCTTGCGGTGTCGATCGGACTGATGCTCGGCCCCGCCCTGTTCGGCCGGCTCGACCCGGGTCCGCGCACCCGGCGCGCCTGGCTGGTCGCGTTCACGCTCGGCTACGCAGCGATGTTCGTCGCGATCGCGCTCGACTTCGGTCCCGGCGCCGACGTGGCCGTCTCGCTCGTCTTTTCGGTGCTGTCGGGCTTCCTGGTGATGCAGTTCGCCGATGTGCGCGCCGCGTATCCGCCGGCGATGACGGGGCGCGCGCTGGCGCTGTTCACGATGGCGATGTTCCTCGGCGTCGCGCTGATGCAGTGGATCACCGGCGCCGCCGCGTCGGCCGCGCTGGCGCTGGGCGCACCGGTGTACGGCGTGGTGATGGGTACGATCGCGGCGCTGCTGGCGGCGGGCGCGCTGGCCTTCGTGTGGCTGCCGAAGCCGCCAGGTAAGAACCCCGCATAGCGCGAGCTGGCCACTCCATGCCCGGCGCTTCCCGTGGTCGCCCGACACAGGTTCATCTCATGGAAGTCGCTCTCTGTTGCGGAGCCGCCGGCGAGGTATTACCATCTGAATTGATGTAATACCATGCAGGTTCTGCAATGACGACGACGCTGACTTCGAAGGGACAAGTCACGATTCCAAAGCGGATCCGCGACGCCCTGCGCCTGGAACCCGGGAGCGCTGTCGAGTTCGCGGTCGATGCGCAGGGACAGGTGGTGATCCGGGCAGCGCGCCCACCGGCCAGGCGTCGCCAGAAGGACCGGTTCGACGCGGCGCGCGGGAAGGCCAGTGTCCGCTGGCGCACCGAAGACCTGATGCGCTTGCTCCGGGACGACTGATGCTGCTCGTCGACACCAACGTTCTCATCGACGTCTTCGAGGACGATCCGGACTGGGCAGACTGGTCGGTCGCGCAACTGCGAGCGCAGTCGCAACTGCACCAGCTCGCCATCAACGGCGTTGTCTATGCGGAGCTTTCAGCGGCCTTCGATCGAATCGAAGAAGTGGACGAGGCAGTCGATTCGCTCGACCTCGTTGTTCTCGAGATGCCTCGCGCTGCCCTCTTCCTGGCCGGCAAGGCTTTCGTCCGCTATCGCCATGGCGGCGGCGCCAGAGCGCGCGTTCTCGCCGATTTCATGATTGGCGCACACGCCGCGGTGGCCGGGATGCCGCTGTTGACGCGTGACGCGCAACGGTATCGGACCTATTTTCCGGGATTGGCAGTGCTCGCTCCGCACTGACACGCCGTCGCCCCGAGAGCCGGATCGGCAGCGCCTGCAACCCGGCACCCTCACTCGTGCCGCAGCGCCTCGATCGGATCGAGTCGCGCCGCGCGCCGCGCCGGAAAGTAGCCGAAGACGACGCCGATCACGGCCGAGAAGCCGAACGACAGCAGGTTCACGGTCGGGTCGAAGATCCACGGCACGTTCATCAGGCCGGCGAGCACCATCGACGCGCCGGTGGCGAGCACGATCCCGATCAGGCCGCCGAGCGCGGCCAGCACCACCGCCTCGATCAGGAACTGCAGCAGCACCTCGCGCTCGAGCGCGCCGATGGCGAGCCGCAGCCCGATCTCGCGCGTGCGCTCGGTGACGCTCACCAGCATGATGTTCATGATGCCGATGCCGCCCACGAGCAGGCTCACGGCGGCGACCGCGCCCAGCAGCGTCGTCATCACCTGCGTGGTGCCCGACAGCGTGTCGGCGAGCTGGCGCGTGTCGAGGATGTTGAAGTTGTCGTCGTCGGTGTCGGCGAGCTTGCGCCGCTCGCGCAGCAGCTGCACCAGGCTCTTCTTGACGCGCTGCGGGTCGCTGCCTTCCTTCATCGACACCAGCAGGGTCGAGATCCGCGTGTTGCCGGTGACGCGCCGCTGCAGCGTGCTCAGCGGCACCAGCACGACGTCGTCCTGGTCGTTGCCCATCGCGCCCTGGCCCTTCGACGCGAGCACGCCGATCACCTGGCACGAGAACTTGCGCACGCGCAGCTGCCCGTCGAGCGCCGGGCGCTCGCCCCACAGCTCGCGCCGGATCGTCTCGCCGACGATGCACACCGCGCCGCCGGAGCGCAGTTCGTCGTCGGAGAACTCGCGTCCGCTGGCGAGCTTCCAGTTGGCGGCCTCGAACCACTCGTTGGTGCTGCCCGTCACGCTGGTGGTCCAGTTGCGCCCGTTGGCGACCACCGTCGAGCCCGCGCGCGTCTCGGGCGCGACCACCTGCACGCCGCCGATCTGGGTCGCGATCGCCTCGGCGTCGGCGAGCTTGAAGGTCGGCGCGGAGGTCGCGCCCAGCCCGGGGCCGAGCCGCTGGCCGGGACGCACCATCAGCAGGTTGGTGCCGAGGCTCGCGATCTGCGTCTGCACCGCGACGGTGGCGCCGTTGCCGAGCGTGACCATCGTGATGACCGCGGCCACGCCGATCACGATGCCGAGGATCGTCAGGAACGAGCGCAGCAGGTTGCGCCGGATCGAGCGCAGCGCGAGCAGCAGCGTGTTGAACAGCATCAGCCGAGTCCTGCCGGGTGCGGGTTCGGGGCGTCGCTCGCGACCCGGCCGTCGACGAAGCGCACGATGCGGCGCGCCCACGCGGCCATGTCGGACTCGTGCGTGACCATCAGCACGGTGATCCCGCGCTCGACGTTGAGCCGCCACAGCAGCTCCATGATCTCGCGGCTGCGCTGGGTGTCGAGGTTGCCGGTGGGCTCGTCGGCGAGCAGCACCGCGGGTTCGGTGACGATCGCGCGCGCAATCGCCACGCGCTGCTGCTGGCCGCCCGACAGCTCGGCCGGGGTGTGGTGCTCCCAGCCGGCGAGGCCGACGCTGTCGAGCGCGCGCGCCGCCGCAGCGTGGCGCGCGGCGGCCGACTCGCCGCGATAGAGCAGCGGCAGCTCGACGTTTTCCTGCGCCGAGGTGCGCGCGAGCAGGTTGAAGCCCTGGAACACGAAGCCGAAGAAGCGCCGGCGCAGCCGTGCCCGCTCGTCGCGCGTGAGCGACTCGACGTGCACGCCCTTGAACAGGTACTCGCCCGAGGTCGGCGTGTCGAGCAGGCCGATCGCGTTCATCGCGGTCGACTTGCCCGAGCCGCTCGGCCCCATGATCGCGACGAAGTCGCCGGCGTGCACGTCGAGGTCGACGCCGCCGAGCGCCTGCAGCGCCGCGGCGCCCGAGCCGTAGGTGCGCGTGATGCCGCGCAGGCGGATCAGCGGCTCGCCGTCCACGTCGACGCCGGTGGATGCGCCGGCGCGCGCCCCAGCCGACGCGCCGGCGCGCGCGGCGTCGGGAAGCCCCGCCTCGGCGGCTGCCGTCATCGCGCGGCGCCCGCCGAGAGCTGGTCGACGATGACGGCCATTCCCGGCTGCAGGTCGCCGCCGGTGATCTCGGTCACGCGGCCGTCGGTGATGCCGACCGTGACCGCCACCGCCTTCGGCGCGCCGCTCTCGAGCACGAACACCCGGCGCGACTTCGACGCCGAAGCCGCAGGGCGCGCGCTGCGCTGCGTCGTGGCCGGCGGGCGCGGCATCAGGCTCGAGACGATGCCGCCCGAGCTGCCCGCCTTCGCCGCCGCGGCCGCCTGCGCCGGGTCGAAGCGCAGCGCCGTGTTCGGCACCAGCAGCGCATCGCTCAGCTCGACCGCGACGATGGTCGCCGACGCGGTCATGCCGGGGCGCAGGCTGAGGTCGGCGTTGTCGACCTGCATCCGCGTCGCGTAGGTGACGACGTTGTCGGTGATCGTCGAGCCGTAGGCGGTGCGCGTGATCTTCGCCGGATAGCGCCGCGCCGGCCACGCACTGACCGTGAAGCTCGCCTTCTGCCCCGCGCGCAGGACGCCGATGTCGGCCTCGTCGACGTTGACTTCGAGCTCGAGCTTCGCCAGGTCCTCGGCCAGCGTCAGCAGCGTGACCGCCTGCAGCGTCGCGGCCACCGCGTTGCCCGGCTCGACCGAGCGCGACAGCACGACGCCGTCGATCGGCGAGCGGATCGACGCCTTCGACAGGTTGGTCTCGTCGTTCGACAGCGCCGCCTTCGCGTCGTCGACGCTGGCGCGTGCGCTCTTCTCGTCGGCCTGCGCGCGCGCCAGCGCCGCAGCGCCGCCGTCGAGCTCGGCCGCCGACGGCACCTTGCCGCCCGAGAGCCGCGCGACTTCCTGCAGCCGCGCAAGGTTCGCCTGCGCCTCGCGCACCGTCGTCGCGCTCTGCGCGAGCCGCGCGCTGGCGGCAGCCAGCGCGGCGCGCGAGCGCTGCACCTGCGCGCCGAGCTTCGCGGTGTCGAGCTCGACCAGCACCTGCCCCCTGGTCACGCGGTCGTTGACGTCGACCAGGACGCGCCTGACCGTCCCCGAGAGCTCGCTGCCGATGTTGACCGAGCGCGTCGGCTGCAACTTGCCGTCGGCCGCCACCGTGAGCGTCAGGCTGCCGCGGCGCGCCTCCTCGGTGACGTAGCGCGGCGCGCCGTCGCTCTTCTTCTGCGCGAGCCACAGCCACGCGCCCGCGGCGACCAGCACGACCAGCGCCAGCGCGAGCCAGGTGGCGCTGCGCTGCCACCAGCGCCGCGCGCGTCCGTCGCCCAGCAGTTCGTCGATGCCCGCGCCCGCGGCGCCGGCACTGCGATTGTCCCGTGTCATCGAAGTTCCTCGTCGCGCCAGCCGCCGCCGAGCGCCTTGTACAGTCTCACGTGGTCCGCGCCGACGCTGGCCTCGGTGCCGGCCACGCCGTCCTGCGTCGAGAGCAGCGTGCGCTGCGTCTCGAGCACCACCTGGAAGTCGATCAGGCCGCTCGCGTCGCGTTGCTGCGCGAGCAGCGCCGCGTTCGCGGCGGCGTCGGCCGCGCCGCGCAGCCGCTCGAGCCGCTCGCGGTCGCTGCGCAACGCGACCAGCGCGTCCTCGACCTCGCGCAGCGCGGCGAGCACCGTGCCCTGGTAGCCGATGCGAGCCTGCTCGAGCGCTGCCTCCTGCGCGCGCACCTGCGCGCGCGCCGCGCCGCCGTCGAGCAGCGGCACCGTGACGCTCGCCAGCAGCGCGTTGGCGATCGCGGCGCCGCTCAGCAGGTCCCCGAGTTTCGGCGCCGCGAGCCCGAACGAGCCGCCGAGCCGGAAGCCCGGATAGCGCTCGGCGTCGGCCTGCGCAACGCGCGCGAGCGCGGCCGACACGCGGTGCTCGGCCGCGCGCACGTCGGGGCGCTGGCGCAGCGTCTCGGCGGGGATCGCGAGCGCGAGCTCGTCGGGCGCGCGCGGCAGCGGTGCGGTGCCGAGCGCCTCGCGCAGCGCGCCCGGCGCCTGGCCGGCGAGGACCGCCAGCGCGTGCTGCGCCTGCGCGATCGTGCGCTCGAGCACCGGCAGCTGCGCGCCGGTCTGCTCGACCGCCGCGCGCGCCTGCTCGACTTCGATCGAACTCGCCAGCCCGGCCTGCGCGC
>JANJTK010000145.1 GCA_024711155.1 Burkholderiaceae bacterium | reverse complement strand
CGGCGCGCGAGGTCGAGCAGCCAGTCGCGGCGCATCAGGTCGGCCACCAGCGTGCCTGCGTGGCGCTCGATGAAGTTGCGCACCTGGGTGTCGGCTGCGCCGGCGGCCGCCGGCAGTGCGAGTCGCAGCCGCCAGTAGTCGAGGTACTCGGCGAGCGCGTACCCGCGCGCTGCCTGCGCGGCGCTCTCGAAGCGAGCGGCGTCGCCGCGCGCGAACGCGTCGCGCGCAGCGACGAACGCCTGGTCGGCGCTGGTTGCTTGCGCGCGAGTCGGCGGGCGCTTCGCGGCCATCGACGGCAACGCGGCCGCCAGCCCGATCAGCCCTACAATCACGCCCGAGGCGACACGATGTTTCATCGCCGGCTACCTGCTGCACGCCATCGCAGCCATCGCTGCATGCACGACACGATACGAACCTCTCGGCCGAGCATACCACGCACCGTCGGCACGGACGCCGAGCGTCGCACCGCGCGCAACGCGCTGATCGAGTGGCGCCGATCGATGCCGCGCGCGCAGCGCGACGCGGCCGACGCGGCGATTCGCGCGCGCGTCGACGCGCTGGTCGACGAGCTGGCCGGCGCGCTGGTCGATCAACTGGACGGCGCCGTCGACGCGGCGTCGACGTCCGCGCTCGGCGTCTACTGGCCCGTGCGCGGCGAACCCGACCTGCGCGAGTCGATGCGGCGCTGGCACGCGGCGGGGCGCGCACTGGGGCTGCCGCGCGTGGTCGCGCCGCGCAGCGCGCTTGCGTTCGGCCGCTGGACTCCGGAGTGGGAGTTGCGCGAAGCGGTGTTCGGCGTGCCGGTGCCGGAACCGTTCGAGCGGCTGCAGCCGACGCTGCTGATCCTGCCTTGCGTGGGTTTCGACGCGCGCGGCTACCGGCTCGGCTACGGCGGCGGCTACTACGACTGCACGCTCGCCGCGCGCTCGCTGCCGGCGATCGGCGTCGCCTACGACGCCTGCGAGATCGGCACTTTCGTCGCCGCGGCGCACGACCGGCCGCTGTCGGCGATCGTCACCGAGACCCGCACCATCGTGCTCGCGTGACCGCGCGCGCGGCGCTCGCTCACGCGGGGCCGCGCCGGGTCGGCAACGCTTGCGCGACGAGTTCGGCGGTCCCGAGGCCATAGGCGCCGTCGGCGAGCCCGCGCGCGATGCGCAGCGGCTCCCGGTTGCGTTCGCGCCGCTGCGATTGCAGGTCGATTTCGAACGGCGCCGCGAGGGCGGCCTTGTCCGCGCCGGCGAGCACCAGCACGCGAGGTTCGAGGCGGTGCGCGCGGTTGTGCGCGATCACGACCGCGAGTTCGCCGCTCGACAGCTCGACCAGGCTGCCGACCGGGAACAGTCCGATTGCGTGCACGAACTGCTCGACCAGCGCGTCGTCGAACGAGGTTCCGCCCCACTCGAACAGGCTCATCAGCGCCTCCGGCGGCGCCGACGGGTTCGCGTACGCGCGTGCCGCGACCAGCGCGGCGAAGCTGTCTGCGATCGCGGCCATGCGGCCGTACGCGCCGATCTCGTCGCCCTTCAGGCCCTTCGGGTAGCCCGAGCCGTCGAGCCGCTCGTGGTGCTGCGCGATCGCGTCGCCGACCGGCGCGGGCAGGCCCGCGTCGCCGCGCAGCGCTTCCAGCCCGAGCCGGACGTGCTCCTTGACGACGTTGTACTCGGCTGCCGTCAGCATCCCGGGCTTTTCGAGCAGCGCCCGCGGCAGGCGGTTCTTGCCGACGTCCGCGAGCATGCCGATGGTTCCCAGGTGGGCCAGCTCGCGCCGCGGCAGTCCCAGGTGGCGGCCGAACGCGATCAGGTTCAGCGCGACCCGCAGCCCGTGCCAGCCGGCGCCGCCGCCGTCGTCGAGGCCGCTGGCGATCCACATCGCGGCATCGGGGTTGTCGATCATGCTTTCGACCAGTTCGTCGACTGCGCGCAACAGTTCGTCCAGTCGCGGCGGGACGCCGTCGCGCACGCTGGCCGCGATGCCCGGCAGCGCGGCCATCGAGTGCGCGAGCGCGATGCGCGCGCGCGGCAGCTCGTCCTCGATCGTCGCACGGTCGGCGTAGCGCCGCAGGCGCGCGTCCGGTGCGAGCTGGCGCGCGAGCGCGTGGCGAGCGCGTGCCAGCGAGTCGCCCGCTTCGTCGCCTGCATTCCGGCCGTAGCCGCCGCGGCCGCCGGAGCGGCCGAGCCACTCCAGCAGGCGCCGCCCGAGCGGCGGCGACGGCCCGGAACGATCCCCGGCGGCCAGCGCGGTCGCCCGAATGAAGTTGCGAAAGCGCTGGCGCGTCTGCCGGCTGATCGCGAGATCCGAGCGCAGCCGCACCGGGCGCCCCGGGCGCGCGGGGGGCGGAGCGCGCTCGTCGAGCACGGTGTCGAAGCGCAACGGTGCCACCGGGACGGGTTCGTCCGGTGCATCGAAGGGATCGCCCCTCAGGGCGGCGCCGCGGATCGTCTCCGCGAGGCCGGCGTCGGACAGCGTGGCATCGACGTGGACGTAGCGACAGTAGCGGCGCAGCGTCTCGAGTTCGATCGGGCTGTCGATGCGAAAGCCCTGCAGCAGGAACGGGGTGTCGAGCCACGGGCGGTCGAGCTCGGCGACGTACATTCCGGTCAGCAGGCTGTCGCTGCGGATCTGGTAGCGCATGGCCGGGATGGCGCTGGGCGCGCAGGGGGTGGCGAACATGTGGCAGTGACCCGTGGGCCGCGGGCGAAGCCGCTCGAACGGCGTTCCGTCCATGTTAGCCACGCGCCCGCGGGCGCGCCAAAGCCCGCCGCGCGCGCTTCGCGGCGGCGGCAACAGGAGCCGACGGACGGGCGCGCGCTCGGCCCCGGCGGCGCTCAGCGCGGCAGCGGTCCGATCGCGTCGAGCACGCGCAGCGCGTGCGCCGACTGGTTCAGCGTGTAGAAGTGCAGCCCCGGCGCGCCCTCGGCGAGCAGCCGCTCGCACATGGCGGACACGACTTCGGCGCCGAAGGCGCGGATCGACTCGAGGTCGTCGCCGAACGCCGCGAGGCGCAGCCGGATCCAGCGCGGGATCTCGGCGCCGCTGGCGTCGGAGAAGCGGGCGAGTTGCGAAAAGTTGCCGATCGGCATGATGCCCGGAACGATCGGCACCTCGACGCCGAGCGTGCGCGCGTCGTCGCGCAGGCGCAGGTACGCGTCGGCGTTGAAGAAGTACTGCGTGATCGCCGAGTCGGCGCCCGCGCGCACCTTCGCTGCCAGCGCCTGCAGGTCGTCGCGCGGGCTGCGCGCCTGCGGGTGCACCTCGGGATACGCAGCGACGTCGACGTGGAACCAGTCGCCGGTTTCGGCGCGCACGAACGCGACCAGTTCGCTCGCGTAGCGGAAGTCTCCCGCTTCGCGCATCCCGGACGGCAGGTCGCCGCGCAGCGCGACCAGCCTCCGGATGCCGCGCGCGCGGTAGGTTGCGAGCAGCTCGCGCACCGATTCGCGCGTGGCGCCGATGCACGACAGGTGAGGGGCTACCGCATGCCCCTCGCCGGCGATCTCGAGCACGGTCGCCAGCGTCTTGTCGCGCGTGGCGCCGCCGGCGCCGTAGGTGACGCTGAACCAGTCCGGCCGGCGCGCGGCCAGCCGCGCGCGCACCTCGCGCAGCTTGCCCGTGCCTTCGGCGCTGTTGGGGGGGAAGAACTCGAAACTGAGCGGCGTGTCGGTCGTCATTTGCGTGCCTGAAGGAAGAATTCGCGGTTGCCGTCGGCGCCCCGGATCGGGCTGTCGAACCAGTCCTCGACGCTCCAGCCGGCGGCCGCGGCGGCCTCGACGATGCGCTGCTTCACGTCCTCGTAGCGGCGCTCGTCGCGCACGATGCCGTGGCGGTCGACGCCGCCGGGGCCGACCTCGAACTGCGGCTTGACCAGCGCGAGCAGCCGCGCTCCCGGGCGCGCCAGCGCGAACGCGGGCGCCAGCGCGTGCGCGAGCGAGATGAAGCTGAGGTCGGCGACGACGAGGTCGAAGCCGCCGGCGGGATGCGCGTCGCCGAGTCGCGCGTCGTCGAGCGAGCGCACGTTGACGCCCTCGAAGGTGCGCACGCGCGGGTCGGCGCGCAGTCGCGCGTGCAGCTGGCCGTGGCCGACGTCGATGCCGACGACGCGCTGCGCTCCGGCCTGCAGCAGGCAGTCGCTGAAGCCGCCGGTGCTCTGCCCGAGGTCGAGGCACACGCAGCCGCGCGCGTCGATTCCCGAGCGGGCCAACGCGCCTTCGAGCTTCAGGCCGCCCCGCGAGACATGGCGCAGCGCGGCGCCGGCGGCGAGCGCGAGCGGCGTGTCGGCGTCGAGCTCGGCGGAGGGATTGCGCACCGGCTCGTCGCGCCCGCCCACCTGCGCGCGCACCGCGCCGGCGGCGATCAGCTCGCGCGCGCGCGCCCGCGACGGCGCGAGCCCGCGCGCCACGAGAAGCTGGTCAGCGCGCATCGGATCGAAGTCGGTTGGCGGGCCGGCCGGCCGCGAGGGCCGGCCCGCAGCGCGCGTCAGTAGCGGTAGGAGTCCGGCTTGTACGGCCCCTCGACCGGCACGCCGATGTAGCTGGCCTGCTCCGGGGTCAGCTCGGTGAGCATCGCGCCCAGCTTCTTCAGCTGCAGCCGCGCGACCTTCTCGTCGAGGTGCTTGGGCAGCACGTAGACCTTGCCGCGCTCGTAGAAGTCGCGGTGCGACCACAGCTCGATCTGCGCGATCGTCTGGTTCGCGAACGACGAGCTCATCACGTACGACGGGTGGCCGGTGCCGCAGCCGAGGTTCACCAGCCGGCCTTCGGCGAGCATGATGATCCGCTTGCCGTCGGGGAAGATCACGTGGTCGACCTGCGGCTTGATGTTTTCCCACTGGTGCTGCTTCACGCCGGCGACGTCGATCTCGTTGTCGAAGTGGCCGATGTTGCAGACGATGGCCTGGTCCTTCATGGCCTTCATGTGGGCGTGAGTGATCACGTCCTTGTTGCCGGTGGCGCTCACGAAGATGTCGGCCTTGTCGGCGGCGTA
>JANJTK010000129.1 GCA_024711155.1 Burkholderiaceae bacterium | reverse complement strand
CGTTCCGGCGGTCGTCAATCCGTACGACCTGGTCTCGCTCGAGGAAGCGCTGCGCGTCAAGGACCGGTTCGGCGCCCGCGTGACCGTGCTCAGCATGGGCCCGAAGATGGCGGCCGAGGCCCTGAAGAAGTGCATCTCGTTTGGCGCCGACGACGCGATCCTGATCACCGACCGCGTGTTCGCGGGCTCCGACACGCTGGCGACCTCGTACGCGCTGTCGTCGGCGATCCGCACCATCGGCGCGCGCGAGCCGGTCGACATGGTGTTCTGCGGCAAGCAGACGATCGACGGCGACACCGCGCAGGTCGGCCCCGGCATTGCGCGCCGCCTCGGCCTGCAGCAGCTGACCTACGTCGCGCGCATCGAGCACGTCGACGCGCAGGCGCGCCGGATCGTCGTGCACCGGCGCGCCGAAGGCGGCGTGCAGGTGCTCGAGACGCGGCTGCCGTGCCTGGTGACGATGATGGAGGGCGCGAACACGATCCGCTTCGCGGACATGGACGCGATGTTCCGCGCCGCGCGCTACGAGCCGCTGGAATGGGACCACAAGGCCGCCGGCATCGCCGACGTCGCGCACTGCGGCCTCAAGGGCTCGCCGACCGTCGTCAAGAAGGTGTTCGCGCCGCAGCCGCGCGCGCAGAAGGCGGAGGTCTTCGACGCTGCCGGCCGCTCGCCGCGCGAAGCGGTCGATGCGCTGCTCGGCCGGCTGTCCGCCGGCCACCCCGAACTCGAGGAGGTCCTCGGAGAATGAGCATCGAAGAACAGGCGCCGGCGCCGTCGGCGGCGGCACCGCGGCGGGCCGGCGCGGAGGACCTCGGCGCGTGGCGCGGGGTGTGGGTCAACGTCGAACTCGAGCGCGGCCGGGTGCACCCGGTGTCGTGGGAGTTGCTGGGCGAGGGGCGCAAGCTGGCCGACCACCTCGGCGTGCCGCTGAGCGGCGTCGTGCTGGGGCCGGACGACGAGGCGACGCAGGTCGCGTGCGCCGAGGCGATCCGCCACGGCGCCGACGCCGTGCACGTGGTGCGCGACCCGGTGCTCGCGCATTACCGCACCGACCCGTACACGCAGGCGCTCACCGAGCTCGTTCAGCGCAACCGGCCGGAGATCCTGCTGCTGGGCGCGACTACGCTCGGGCGCGACCTCGCCGGCGCGGTGGCGACGACGCTCGGCACCGGGCTCACGGCCGACTGCACCGAGCTGCGCATCGACGACGAGACGCGCAGCCTCGCGGCGACGCGCCCGACCTTCGGCGGCACGCTGCTGTGCACGATCCACACGCTCGAGTACCGGCCGCAGATGGCGACCGTGCGCCCGCGCGTGATGGCGATGCCCGCGCGCGATCCGGCGCGCACCGGCGCGATCGTCGACGAGCGCGTCGCGCTCGCGGAGGACGACGTCGTCACCAAGATCCTGTCGTTCATCCCGGACGCCGACGCCGACAAGGCGCAGCTCGCCTACGCCGACGTCGTCGTCGCCGGCGGGCGCGGCCTCGGCAAGCCGGAGAACTTCCGGCTGGTGCGCGAGCTCGCCGAGCTGCTGGGCGGCGAGTACGGCGGCTCGCGCCCGGTCGCGCAGGCCGGCTGGGTCGGTGCCGACCGCCAGATCGGCCAGACCGGCAAGACGATCCGGCCGCGGCTCTACATCGCCGCCGGCATCTCCGGGGCGATCCAGCACCGCGTCGGCGTCGAGGGCGCCGACGTGATCGTCGCGATCAACACCGACCCGAAGGCGCCGATCATGGACTTCGCCACCTATGCCGTGGTCGGCGACGCGCTGCAGATCCTGCCGGCGCTCACGCAGGCGTTGCGCGAGCGGCTCGAGAGCCGGGTCGCGGCCTGAGCGGCGACACGCGGAAAGACGACACGAGGAGCGACAGATGGCCGAGAAATTCGACGCGATCGTGGTCGGCGCGGGGCCTTCGGGCAACGTCGCCGCGCTCGTGATGGCGCGGGCGGGGATGAAGGTGCTGCAGCTCGAGCGCGGCGAATACCCGGGCTCGAAGAACGTGCAGGGAGCGATCGTCTACGCCGAGGCGCTCGAGGCCGTGATTCCGAACTGCCGCCGGCAGGCGCCGTTCGAGCGCGCGGTGCTCGAGCAGCGCATGTGGCTGATGGACGAGCGCTCGCACGTCGGCTCGCACTTCCGTGGCGGCGGCGACGACTCCGAGCAGCCGACGCGCTACACGGTGATTCGCGCCAACATGGACAAGTGGCTCTCCGGCAAGGCGCGCGACGCCGGCGCGCTGCTGATCTGCGAGACGACCGTCGTCGAGCTGCTGAAGCAGGGCGACCGGGTCGTCGGCGTGCGCACCGACCGGGCCAACGGCGACATCCTCGCCGACGTGGTGGTGCTCGCCGACGGCGTGAACTCGCTGGTGGCGACGCGCTCGGGGCTGCGCCCGCCGGTGCGCGCGAAGGACGTCGCGCTGGCGGTCAAGGAGATGCACTTCCTGCCGAAGCAGACGATCGAGGAGCGCTTCAACATCCCCGCCAACGAGGGCGTCGTGATCGAGATGTTCGGCAAGATCACGAAGGGGATGGTCGGCACCGGCTTCCTGTACACGAACAAGGAGTCGATCTCGCTCGGCATCGGCTGCATGGTCGAGGACTTCAAGCAGGCGGGGGTGAGCCCGTACCAGCTGCTCGAGGAGATGAAGAACCATCCGTCGGTGCGGCCGCTGATCGCCGGCTCCGAGGTCAAGGAGTACTCGGCGCACCTGATCCCGGAGGGGGGCTACAACGCGATTCCCGCGGTGCACGGCGACGGCTGGGTGATCTGCGGCGACTCGGGGGGCTTCGTCAACTCGGTGCACCGCGAGGGCTCGAACCTCGCGATGACCACCGGGCGGCTGGCCGCCGAGACGATCGTGCAGCTGCGCGAAGAGGGACGCGAGTGCACGTCGGCGAACCTGCGGCGCTACCGCGCGGCGCTCGAGCAGAGCTTCGTGATGAAGGACCTGAAAAAGTACCGCGACGTTCCCGACATCCTGCACGGCAACCGGCAGTTCCTGACCACCTACCCGGAGCTGCTCACGCGCGCCGCGCACACGATGCTCAAGGTCGACAACGTCGACAAGCGCAGCAAGGAGAAGGAGATCAAGCGCGACTTCGTGGCCCGGCGCTCGCGCCTGGGCCTGCTGGGCGACGCGATCAAGCTGGTGAGGGCGTTCCGATGATCACGGTCAAGGTCGAAGAGAAGCTGTTCGAGAACCGCTACCGCGTCGACGAGGGGCGCGCGCACATCGCGATCCGCGCCCCCGACGTCTGCCGCGACCACTGCGCGACGCCGTCGTGCACCTGGTGCTGTCCGGCCGGCTGCTATACGAAGGGCGACGACGGCGTGGTCGTGCTCTCGACCGACGGCTGCCTCGAGTGCGGCACCTGCCGGCTGCTGTGCAGCGAGCACGACAACATCGACTGGTCGTACCCGCGCGGCGGCTACGGCGTGCTCTACAAGTTCGGCTGACCCGCGCCGGCGGGCCGCCGCCCGCTCACCAGGCTTGCAGCCGGTTCAGGTAGTCGACCAGCGACAGGATGCGGGTGCGCACGTAGACCTCGGGGTCGTACGGGGTGTCCATGTAGTGCTCGCCCGCGCGCACCCGGTATTCGCGGCCCCACACCGGCATGTCGCGCGTGCCGTGGCCGGTGCCGCCGCCGTCGATGACGTCGTAGACGCGCTGGATCGGGAACACGCCGTTGTTGCGTCGCGCCAGCGTCGTCAGGTCGCTGGCCGGGCGCTTGAGCAGCTCGTTGTAAGGGCCGTTGCCCTTGCCGTCGACCCCGTGGCAAGCCGCGCAGTTCGACTCGTATTCGCGCTTGCCGAAGTCGGTTCCGCCCTTCGGCTGCGCGAGCGCCGCCGTGCACGCCGCCGCGACGGCGATGCCGAGCGCCCACTGGCCTGCCTTCGATCCCTTCATCATGGCCCCCTCTCGCAGGTACGTTGCTCGCCCATGCTCGCGTCCGGCGGGCGTCCGCGGTTTGCCTTGCGTCAAGGCCGCTGCAACCGGCGCCGGGCTCACGGGTGCGCGCCGAGCGCGGCCAGCGGTTCGACGAAGTCGAGCCCGAGCGCCTGCGCGACCGCCGGATGCGTGACGCGGCCGCCGAGCACGTTGAGGCCGGCGCGCAGCCCGGCGTCGGCGCGCAGCGAGTCGAGCCCGCGGTCGGCGAGCGCGAGCGCATACGGCAACGTCGCGAGGTTGAGCGCGCGGCTCGAGGTGCGCGGCACCGCGCCGGGCATGTTCGCGACGCAGTAGTGCACGACGCCGTCGACCTCGTAGGTGGGCTGCGCGTGCGTGGTCGGGCGCGAAGTCTCGAAGCAACCGCCCTGGTCGATCGAGATGTCGACGATCACCGCGCCGCGCTTCATCGTCGCGAGCAGCGCGCGCTCGACCAGCCGCGGCGTGGCTGCGCCGGCCACCAGCACCGCGCCGACGACGACGTCGGCGGCGGCGAGCTCTTCCTCGATGGCGGCGCGCGTGGAGCCGCGGGTGCGCAGGCGCCCAGGCAGCTGGGCGTCGAGCGCGCGCAGCTTGTCGAGCGAGCGGTTGATCAGCGTCACTTCGGCGCCGGCGCCGGCCGCCATCCGCGCCGCCTGAGCGCCGGCCACGCCCGCTCCGAGCACGAGCACGCGCGCCGGCGGCACCCCGGGGACGCCGCCGAGCAGCAGCCCGGGGCCGCCGGCGTTGCGCATCAGCAGCTGCCCGGCGATCGTGATCGACAGCCGCCCCGCGACCTCGCTCATCGGTGCCAGCAGCGGCAGCGAGCCGTCGCGCCCGGCGACCGTCTCGTAGGCGATTGCGGCGCAGCCCGAGTCGAGCAGCGCGCGCGCCTGCGCGGGGTCCGGGGCCAGGTGCAGGTAGGTGAACAGGAGGTGACGCGGCCGCAGCAGCGCCAGTTCGGCCGGCTGGGGCTCCTTGACCTTGACGATCAGCTCGGCCGCGTCGAACACCGCGCGCGCATCGGGCAGGATCGTCGCGCCGGCCTGCCGGTAGGCGTCGTCGCCGGCGCCGATCCCCAGGCCGGCGCCGCTTTCGACCACGACCTCGTGGCCGCGCGCGGCGAACTCGCGCGCCGACTCGGGGCCGAGCCCCACGCGGTACTCGTGGGTCTTGATCTCCCTGGGGACGCCGACCTTCATGGGGAACCTGCCGTGGCGGAGTGGACCGGAGCGGCCATCGTAGGGGATCGGGCTGGCGCGGAGAAGAGGCGGCGGGAGGCGGCGGGAGGCGGCGGGACGCGAAGTCAGCCGGAGTGAGCCTGCGCGCAGGCAAATCGGGAAGCGCCCGGGCCCCGTAGAATCGGGCGATGAACCGATCCGATCCGCCGGCGCGAGGCGAAGAGTCGCAGGCGCGAGCCGAAGTGCCCGCACCCGACGCGCCGCCGCCGCGCGAGGCGCCCTACGCCCGGCTCACGCCGGACCGGATGCTCGACGCGCTGGAGTCGGCCGGGCTGCGCGGCGACGGGCGCTTCCTGGCGCTCAACAGTTACGAGAACCGGGTCTTCCAGGTCAGCCTCGAGGACGGACGCACCGTGGTCGCCAAGTTCTACCGACCCGGGCGCTGGAGCGACGCGCAGATCCTCGAGGAGCACGCGTTCGTCGCCGAGCTCGCGGCGCGCGAGATTCCGGTGGTCGCTCCGCTTGCGCTCGAGGCCGCCGGCTCGACGCTGGCGGCCTTCGACGGCTATCGCTTCGCGGTCTACCCGCGGCGCGGCGGCCGCGCGCCCGAGCTCGACGATCCCGACACGCTCGAGCGCATCGGCCGCTTCGTCGGGCGCATCCACGCAGTCGGCGCGGTGGCGCCGTTCGCCGAGCGGCCGGCGCTCGACGTCGACAGCTTCGGGATCGAGCCGCGCGACTGGCTGCTCGCGCACGACGCGGTGCCGGCCGACCTGCTGCCCGCCTGGCGCAGCATCGTCGACCAGGCGCTGGTCGCGGTGCGCGCGGCGTTCGAGCGCGCGGGCGACCTGCAGCGGCTGAAGCTGCACGGCGACTGCCACGCCGGCAACGTGCTGTGGACCGACGACGGTCCGCATTTCGTCGACTTCGACGACGCGCGCAACGGCCCGGCGATCCAGGACCTCTGGATGCTGCTGTCGGGCGACCGCGAGTCGATGACGCGCCAACTCGGCGACGTGCTGGCCGGCTACGAGGACTTCGCCGAGCTCGACCGGCGCGAGCTTCAGCTGATCGAGCCGCTGCGCACGCTGCGCCTGATCCACTACTGCGCGTGGATCGCGCGGCGCTGGGACGACCCGGCGTTCCCGGCGGCGTTCCCGTGGTTCGGCACGCAGCGCTACTGGCAGGACCGGGTGCTGGAGCTGCGCGAGCAGGTGGCGGCGATGCAGGAGCCGGCGCTGGTCGCGGGCTGAGGTGCCGTGAAGGAGTCGGCCGCCGGCGAACGTCGCGCGGAGGCGTCCTCAGCGCGCCGGAGGGGCGGCAGCCAGCAGCGCCCGGTAGGCGTGCCAGCTCGCGTGCCCGACCCAGGGCGTGGTCACGACGAGCAGGCCCTTCCACAGGACGAGCCCCGGAACCACGAGCGCCACGATGGTCGCAGCCCACGCCAGCAGCGCGGCGGGCTGCGCGACCGTGGCGCGCACGCTGGCGAACACGGCGGCGAGCGCATCGACGCGCTGGTCCAGCATCAGCGGCACCGAGACGACCGAGATCGAGAACACGAGCGCGGCAAAGACGCTGCCCACCGACATCCATAGCGCGAGGAATGCGAGGTTGTCCGGCGACGCGAGTTGCGCGAGCAGGCCGTCCAGGGTCGGGAGCGCGGTCGTCGCCGCGAGCGCGAACAGCACCACGGAAACGCGTGCCCAGACCACCATCACGAAGGTCAGCAGCGCCGCGAAGAACGCGAGCGCGCCGGGATTGCGTCGCCAGCAGGTCAGCGACGAACCCAGGCCGGGCGGCTCGCCGCGCTCGCGTTGGCGCGAGAGCTCGTACAGCCCGGCGCAGACGAACGGGCCCACCAGCAGGAAGCCCGCGGTCAGCCCCATCGTCAGCTGCCATTGCGTCCGGTAGACGGCCTCGATCGCGCTCACCATCAGCGCGAACACGAGGCCGTAGAAGAGGCCGCGAAAGCGGGTCGCGCGCAGGTCGTCCCAGCCGAGCGCGAGCCAGCGCATCGGCGCGTCGGCCGGCAGGCGGTCCGGGCGCACGGGCGCGGCAGCGCGGCCCGGAGAGGCGTGGTTGGCAGCCATCGTCGGTTGTCGGCGGGCGTCGATGCGAGGCATTATTGGCGGAGGCGGCGCACGGCGTCGCGAGACCACGTCCGCGCGGGGGAGATCATGGTGCGTCGTGAATCGGCAAGGCGCGGCGCGCCGCGTTCGGCGCGGGCAGGCTGACGGGTGTCGAAGACGCGAGACGAAGCCGGGTGGCGCGCGCACCTGGCCGCGCTGGTTGCGCGCGACGGACTGTGCGGCGCGCTGGGCATCGAGTTGATCGCGGGCGGGCGCGGCTGGGCCGAGATCGCAATGCCGATCGAAGCGCGCCACCTGAACTTCCACGGCGGCTGCCACGGGGGCGCGATCTTCGCGCTCGCCGACACGGCCTTCGGGTTGGCGGCCAACTCGCACGGGCCGGTCGCGGTGGGGATCGACGCGCACATCACCTACCAGGTCGGCGCCGAGGCGGGCGACCGGCTGGTCGCGCGCGCCACCGAGCTCAGCCGCGGCCGGCGTCTCGCGGTCTACCGCGTCGACGTTGCCCGCGGCGGCGCCGATGGCGGCGAGCAGCTCGTGTCGACGTTCACCGGCACCGTCTACCTGCGCTGACACGGCGCGCGCCCGGGCGCGGTCCCCGGGCCGGCGCGCGCGCCG
>JANJTK010000120.1 GCA_024711155.1 Burkholderiaceae bacterium | reverse complement strand
GGCGCCGACGGCCTGCAGGGCGTCGTGATGGGTCCGCTGCTCGGGCGCTTCGAGTTCGACCTGACCGGGCGCGTGGCGAGCGTCTACAGCCTGGTGGCGCTGTTCGTGGCGTTCCTGCTTGCGCGGCGCCTCGTGCGCTCGCCGTTCGGCTGGTCGCTGCAGGCGCTGCGCGACAACCGGCTGCGCGCGGGGGCGATCGGGATGTCGGTCGGGGCGCGGATGGCGGCGGTCTACACGGTGGGCGCAGCGCTGGCCGGGACCGCCGGCGCGCTGCTCGCGCAGACCACCGCGTTCGCGTCGCTCGACGTGCTCGACTTCCAGCGCAGCGCCGACGTGCTGCTGGTGCTCGTCATCGGCGGCGCCGGCTGGCTCTACGGCGGACTGATCGGCGCGATCGTCTTCAAGCTGATGCACGACATCCTCGCATCGATCACGCCGCAGTACTGGACTTTCTGGATCGGGTTGATGCTGGTGGTGCTGATGCTGGTCGGGCGCGAGCGCGCGGTGCGCCCGTGGACCTGGTTCCGGCGCGCAGGGGCCTCGCAATGAGCGACGTCGTCCTGCGCACGCGCGAACTGTCGCGCGAGTTCGGCGCGCTGAAGGTCACCGACCGCGTGTCGCTGGAACTGGAGCGCGGCGCGCGCCACGCGTTGATCGGACCCAACGGCGCCGGCAAGACGACGCTCGTGAACCTGCTCACCGGCGTGCTGGCGCCGAGCGCCGGGCGGATCGAACTGCTCGGCGAGGACGTGACCGGACTGCCGGGGCACCTGCGCGCGCGCCGGGGACTCGTGCGCACCTTCCAGATCAACCAGCTGTGGCCCACCTTCACGCCGCTGCAGAGCCTTGCGCTGGCGGTGTCGTCGCGGCTGGGCATCGCGCAGCGCTGGTGGCGCCCGCTCGGCGCCGACCCGCGCGTGGCGAAGCGTTGCGACGAGCTGCTGGCCTCGATGCACCTCGCCGACGTCGCCGAACAGCGGGTGCGCGAACTGCCGTACGGCAAGCAGCGGCTGCTCGAAATAGCGCTCGCGCTCGCCTGCGAGCCGCGCGTGCTGCTGCTCGACGAGCCGGTGGCGGGCGTGCCCGGCGCGGAGCGCCGCGAGATCCTCGACGCAGTCGCGGCGCTGCCCGACGACGTGTCGGTGCTGCTGATCGAGCACGACATGGACGTCGTGTTCGGCTTCGCGCGCCGGATGACGGTGCTGGTTTCCGGCGCGGTGTTCGCGGAGGGCGCGCCCGACGAGATCGCGCGCGACGAACGAGTGAAGGCGGTCTATCTCGGGAGCGGGACGCATGGCTGACGCCCGACACGACAGCGGACCGCTGTTGCGCGTCGATGGCCTCGCGTGCGGCCACGGCCACGCGCTGGTGCTCTCCGACGTCAGCTTCGAATTGCAGCCGGGTCGTTCGATCGCGCTGCTCGGGCGCAACGGGGCCGGCAAGACCACCCTGATCGACACGCTGGTGGGCGTCGCGCGGCTTGCGCCCGCGCGTGCCGCCGGCCGGATCGTGCTCGGCGGGCGCGACATCGGGGTGCTGCCGCCGTACGAGCGCGCGGCGCCGCGTGACGGCAGCGGCGGCATCGGCTGGGTGCCGCAGGAGCGCAACATCTTCCGCTCGCTCAGCGTCGAAGAAAACCTCGACGCAGTGGCGCGTCCCGGTGCGTGGGACATCGGGCGCGTCTACGGCCTCTTCCCGCGGCTGGCCGAGCGGCGCCATCACCTCGGCACCCAGCTCTCGGGCGGCGAGCAGCAGATGCTCGCGGTGGCGCGCGCGCTGGTGCTCAACCCGCGGCTGCTGCTGCTCGACGAGCCGCTCGAAGGCCTGGCGCCGATCCTGGTCGAGGAACTGCTCGCGGCGCTGCGACGCATCGTGCGGGACGAGGGCATGTCGGCAATCGTCGTCGAGCAGCATCCGGCGCTGGTGCTCGGGATCACCGACGACGCGCTCGTGCTCGAGCGCGGCCGCATCGCGCTCGCCGACACCAGCGCGTCGCTGCGCGCGCAGCCCGAGCGGCTCGAGCGCTTCCTGTCGGCGACCGCGGTCGGCTGACATGACCGCGCTGCCGGGCCGGCGCGTCCTCGTCACCGGTGCGGGGCAGGGGATCGGCCTGCAGATGGCCGAGCGACTGGCCGAGCGCGGCGCCCGCCTGATCCTTTGGGACAACGACGCCGACGCGCTCGAGGACGCCCGCGCGCGGGTCGCCGCCGCCGGCGCGCCGGTGCTGGCGCAATTGTGCGACCTCGCCGACCCGCGTTCGATCGACGCGGCCGCCGCGCAGCTGATCGCCGCGCACGGGGGCGTCGACGTGCTGGTCAACAACGCCGGCGTCGTCGCCGGCCGGCGCCTGCTCGAACTCGACGACGCGGCGATCGAGCGCACCTTTGCGGTCAACACGCTGGCGCTGTTTCGCACCGTGCGCGCCTTCCTGCCGGGGATGCTGCAGGCCGGCGACGGGCACATCGTGACGATCGCGTCGGCGTCGGGGATCGCCGCTGCGCCTCGGCTCTCGGACTACTCGGCGAGCAAGGCGGCCGCGATCGGCTTCGACGAGGCGCTGCGGCTGGAGTTGCGCCGCGACGGCGCGCCGGTGCGCACGACGGTGGTGTGCCCGTTCTACATCCGCACCGGCATGTTCGCCGGCGCGCGCACGCGCTTTCCGGCGCTGCTGCCGATCCTGGACCCGGCCGAGGTCGCCCGGCGCGTCGTCGACGCGATCGAGCGCGACCGGCCTCGGCTCGTGCTGCCGCGCTTCGTGATGAGCACCTGGCTGCTGCGGCTGCTGCCGGTGGCGTGGTTCGACGCCGCGATGGACTTCTTCGGCATCACGGGTAGCATGGACGGATTCACCGGGCGCCGCGCGCGGCGGCCCGGGCCGCCAGACCGCCGACCGCCGGACGATCCGCGATGACGACCCGTTTCCCGCACCTGCTGGCCCCGCTCGACCTCGGCTTCACGACGCTGCGCAACCGCGTGCTGATGGGGTCGATGCACACCGGCCTCGAAGACCTCGGCAACGCGCACCGGCGGCTGGCCGCGTTCTACGGCGCGCGCGCGCGCGGCGGCGTCGGCCTGATCGTGACCGGCGGCTTCGCGCCCAACGCCGAGAGCATCGTGATGCGCGGCGCCTCGATCCTCGACAACGAGCCGGAAGCCGACCGCCACCGAGTGATCACCGATGCGGTGCACGAGCACGGCGGCAGGATCTGCCTGCAGATCCTGCACACGGGCCGCTACGCGTACGCGCCGCAGCCGGTCGCGCCGTCGCCGCTGAAAGCGCCGATCAACCCGGCGACGCCGCGCGAGATGACCGAGGAGGACATCGCGCGCACGATCGCCGACTTCGCGCAGTGCGCGGCGATGGCGCGCCGTGCCGGCTACGACGGCGTCGAGATCATGGGCTCGGAGGGCTACCTGATCAACGAGTTCGTCGCGCCGCGCACGAACCATCGCACCGACGGCTGGGGCGGATCGTTCGAGAACCGGATCCGCTTCGCGCTCGAGGTCGTGCGCGCCGTGCGCGCGCGCGCCGGGCGCGACTTCATCGTGATCTTCCGGCTGTCGCTGATCGACCTGGTCGACGACGGCAGCACCTGGGACGAGGTGGTCGCGCTCGCGCAGGCGCTCGAGCGCGAAGGCGTCGACATCCTCAACACCGGCATCGGCTGGCACGAGGCGCGGATTCCGACCATCATGACGAGCGTGCCGCGCGCGGCGTTCGCCGAGGTGACGCGCAGGCTGATGGGACACGTGAAGATCCCGCTCATCACCTCGAACCGGATCAACGACCCGCAGGTCGCCGAGGACGTGCTCGCGCGCGGCGACGCCGACATGGTGTCGATGGCGCGCCCGCTGCTGGCCGACCCGGACTTCGTCGCCAAGGCTGCCGCCGGGCGGGCCGGCACGATCAACACCTGCATCGCCTGCAACCAGGCTTGCCTCGACCACATCTTCTCGATGAAGGTCGCCTCCTGCCTGGTCAATCCGTTCGCGTGCAACGAACTCGAGGTCGAGGTCGGGCGTGCTGCCACGCCGCGGCGCGTCGCGGTGGTCGGCGCCGGGCCGGCGGGGCTCAGCGCCGCCACGCTGCTGGCCGAGCGCGGGCACGGCGTGACCCTGTTCGAGGAGGCCGGCGAGATCGGCGGGCAGTTCAGGCTCGCGCGCCGCATCCCCGGCAAGGCCGAGTACGCGGAGACCGTGCGCTACTGGCGCGAGCGGTTGGGTGAACTGGCGGTCGACCTGCGGCTCGGGCGCGCCGCCACTGTCGAAGACCTGGCCGGTTACGAGCACGTCGTGCTCGCCACCGGCGTCGTGCCGCGCGTGCCCGACATCCCCGGCATCGACCACCCGAAAGTGGTCGGCTACACGGCGGCGATCGACGGCAGCCGGCCGATCGGGCGCAAGGTCGCGCTGATGGGCGCCGGCGGCATCGGCTTCGACGTGGCCGAACTGCTGACGCACGCGGGCAGCGGCGACGAGCTGGCGGACTTCCGCCGCCAGTGGGGGATCGACGTCGGCTACACCGACCGGCGCGGCGGACTCGCGGCGGCCGCGATGCCGCCGGCGCCGCGCGAAGTCTGGCTGCTGCAGCGCAAGCCCGGCAAGCCCGGCGAAGGGCTCGCGAAGACCACCGGCTGGGCGCGCCGGCTGCTGCTGCAGAAGCGCGGCGTGCACATGCTCGGCGGATGCAGCTACCTGCGCATCGACGACGCGGGCCTGCACCTGCGGATCGGCGACGACGAGCGCGTGCTCGACGTCGACACCGTCGTCGTGTGCGCGGGCCAGGATCCGCGGCGCGA
>JANJTK010000109.1 GCA_024711155.1 Burkholderiaceae bacterium | reverse complement strand
ATCGTAGACTCCATGTCATGACGACTCCGATCTCCCCCTCGATCTTCAAGGCCTACGACATCCGCGGCGTGGTCGACGACACGCTGACCGTCGACGCGGTGCGCGCGATCGGCCTCGCGCTGGGCACCGTGGCCCGCGATGCCGGCACCCGGGAAACCGTGATCGGCCGCGACGGCCGGCTCTCGGGCCCGAAGCTGGTCGCCGCGCTGTCGGACGGCTTTCGCGCTGCCGGCGTCGATGTGGTCGACATCGGCATGGTGCCTACCCCGGTCGTCTACTACGCGACCTTCGAGCTGGGCACCGGCACCGGCGTTGCGGTCACCGGCAGCCACAACCCGCCCGACTACAACGGGCTGAAGATGGTGATCGCCGGCGACGCGATCTACGGCGACGCGATCCAGCGATTGCGCGAATCGATCGAGTCGGGCCGCCTTGCGGAAGTACCGGCGGCGCAGCGCGGCAAGCTGCGCAGCGAGGACGTGTCGGCGCGCTACCTGGCGCGCATCATCGGCGACGTGAAGCTCGCGCGGCCGATGAGAATCGCGATCGACTGCGGCAACGGGGTGGCCGGCGCACTGGCGCCGCAGCTGTTCCGCGGGCTCGGCTGCGAGGTCACGGAACTCTTCTGCGAGGTCGACGGCACCTTCCCGAACCACCATCCCGACCCCGCGCACGTTGAGAATCTGCAGGACCTGATCCGCGCGCTGCGCGACACCGACGCCGAGATCGGGCTGGCCTTCGACGGCGACGGCGACCGGCTGGGCGTGGTGACGAAGGACGGCCGCATCATCTATCCCGACCGCCAGCTGATGCTGTTCGCCGAGGACGTGCTGTCGCGCAACCCCGGCGCCGAAGTCATCTTCGACGTCAAGTTCAGCCGCAACGTCGCCGCGCACGTGCGCCGGCACGGCGGGCGTCCGACGATGTGGCGCACCGGCCATTCGCTGGTGAAGGCGAAACTCAAGGAGACCGGCGCGCCGCTCGCCGGGGAGATGAGCGGCCACCTGTTCTTCAAGGAGCGCTGGTACGGCTTCGACGACGGGCTGTACGCGGGCGCGCGGCTGCTCGAGATCCTGTCGCGTCACGCGGATCCGGGCGCGGTGCTGAACGCGCTGCCGGATTCGCTGGCGACGCCGGAACTGCAGCTGAAGACCGCCGAGGGCGAGAACTTCGCGCTGGTCGAGGAGCTCAGGCGCACCGCGAAGTTCGAGGACGCCACCGAAGTGATCCGCATCGACGGCGTGCGCGTCGAGTATCCGGATGGCTTCGGGCTGGCGCGTCCGTCGAACACGACGCCGGTTGTCGTGCTGCGCTTCGAGGCCGATTCGCCGGCGGCGCTGGCGCGCATCCAGGCCGACTTCAAGCGCGCGATCCTCGCAGTGAAGCCGGGGGCAGCGCTGCCGTTCTGAGCGGGCGGGTGGCGGGCGCGTGCGCTTGGGTCGGCGCCCGGCCGGGGCTCGCCGCGTGTCAGACGCGGAATTCGTCGCGCGACGCGCCCTGCGCTTCGAGCGCGGCGAGCCAGCGCGGCGTGCGCCCCCGCCCGGACCAGGCCTCGCCGGTCTTCGGATGGCGATACTTGGCGGCGACGGGCTTGCGCGCCGCGCCCTTCGCGGCTCCGCGTTTCTTCGTTGCACCCTTCGCCTTGCGCGTCCGGCCGGGGCGCGCCGCGCCGAGGTCGTCGACGGCGACGCCGAGCTTCTTCATCAGCGCCAGCACCTGGGCGACCGCCTGCTGCTTCTTCTGCTGCGCGGCGTCCTCGAGCTTGCGCGCCCTCGCTTCGAGCTTCTCGATCTGCTTGCGGATGGATTCGTAGGACTGGCTGGCCATGTCGGTTCCTGGTTCGGTCCGGAGCGGGTCAATGTTGCCACAGGCGCGGCGGCGGCGGGCGGCGGCCGTTCAGGCGAAGCGCTCGCCGGCCCGCTCGCCGGGCAGGCGCTCGAGATAGCGGCCGTATTCGCTGCCGCGCAGCGCGCGCGCGAGCGACGCGAGTTGCGCGTCGTCGATCCAGCCCTGGCGCCATGCGATCTCCTCGGGGCAGCAGATCTTCAGCCCCTGGCGCTTCTCGAGCGTCTGCACGTACAGGCTCGCCTCGAGCAGCGAGTCGTGCGTGCCGGTGTCGAGCCACGCGTCGCCGCGGCCGAGCCGCTGGACCTCGAGCGCGCCGGCCTCGAGGTAGCGGCGATTCAAGTCGGTGATCTCGAACTCGCCGCGCGCGCTGGGCACGAGCGCGCGCGCGTAGTCGACCGCGCGCTCGTCGTGGAAGTACAGGCCCGTGACCGCGTAGCGGCTCTTCGGCTGCAGCGGCTTCTCCTCGAGGCCGGTCGCGCGCCCCGCGGCGTCGAACTCGACCACGCCGTAGCGGCCCGGATCGTGCACCGCGTACGCGAAGATGCACGCGCCGGCGGTGCGCGCCGCGGCTGCACGCAGGCGGCCGGCCAGATCGTGCCCGTGAAACAGGTTGTCGCCGAGCACGAGCGCGCTGGGCGCGCCGGCGAGGAATCCGGCGCCGACCACGTACGCGTGCGCGATGCCCAGCGGTTCCGGCTGGACCGCATGGTCGATGCGGATCCCCCACGCGCTGCCGTCTCCGAGCAGGTCGCGGAAGCGCTGCGCGTCGCGCGGCGCCGCGATCACGAGGATCTCGCGCAGTCCCGCCAGCATCAGCGTCGCCAGCGGGTAGTAGACCATCGGCTTGTCGTAGACCGGCATCAGCTGCTTGCTCGCCGCCAGCGTCACCGGGTGCAGCCGGGTGCCGGTGCCCCCGGCGAGGACGATTCCCTTGCGTTTCATGCCTGGCCGTCCGTGGCGGGGGGCGGCGCGCTGGCGCCGGGAGCCTCGGCGAGCGTGCGCTCGACGCCGTGCTGCCACGGGGGCATCTCGAGCCCGAACGCGGCGCGCAGCTTCGCGGTGGCCAGGCGCGAGTTCCGGGGCCGCGGCGCGCCGGGCGGATCCGCGGGCGCGGCCTCGACGGTGTCGGGAGCGGCACGCAGCCGATGTCCGAGCGCGAGCGCCCGCTCGACGACGAAGCGCGCGCAACCGAGGCGGCTGGTGTGTCCGGCGGCCGCGACGTGATAGGTGCCCGACAGTGCCGGAGCGGCGCGCGCGGCGCGCCGCGCGGGCGCGGTGACGTCGGCGACGAGATCGGCGCCGGTCGGTGCGCCGACCTGGTCGGCCGGCACTTCGAGGCGCTCGCGCTGCGCGGCTGCGCGCAGGATCGAGAGCACGAAGTTGCGCCGGCGCGGCGCGTGGACCCAGCTGGTGCGCAGGATCAGGTGCCGGCACCCGCTGGCGCGGATCCGCTGTTCGCCCTCCAGCTTGCTGCGCCCGTACGCGTTGAGCGGACCGGTCGGCGCATCCTCGTCGCGCGCGTCGTCGCCCGAACCGTCGAACACGTAGTCGGTGCTGTAGTGCACGAGCCAGGCGCCTAGCGCGGCGGCCTCGCGCGCGAGCAGCGCGGGGGCGTGCGCGTTGACCCGCTCGGCGAGCGCGGGCTCGCGCTCGGCGCGATCGACGTCGGTGAAGGCAGCCGCGACGACGATCGCGTCCGGCTGCAGCCGGCGCACGCTGGCCGCGAGCTCTTCGGGCCGGTCGAGGTCGCCGCACGGACCCGCTGCGGCGCAGGCGCGCCCGGCGGCGACCAGCTCGCCGAGCGGAGCGAGCGCGCGCCGCAGTTCCCAGCCGACCTGACCATCGGCGCCGAGCAACAGGATTCTCATTGCGCGCCCCCGCGGGCCGGCGAGACCGCATCGCGTTGCGCGTCCCCTCCGGCCGGCGACGCCGCATCGCGTTGCGCGGCGGCGGTGCGCTCCGGATGGTCGAGATACCACTGCACGGTCTCGCGCAGCCCGGCGTCGAAGGCGTGCCGCGGCGCCCAGCCGAGTTCGCGCCGGATCTTGCCGGCGTCGATCGCGTAGCGGCGGTCGTGCCCGGGGCGGTCGGCGACGAAGCCGACCAGCCGGCGGTGCGGACCGCGCGCGTCGGGGCGCAGCTCGTCGAGCAGGTCGCACACGGCGCGGACGACCTCGAGATTGGTGCGCTCGTCCGCGGCGCCGACGTTGAAGGTCTCGCCGACGCGCCCGCGTTCGAGCACCGCGCGCAGCGCCGCGCAGTGGTCGCCGACGTGCAGCCAGTCGCGCACGTTGCCGCCGTCGCCGTAGAGCGGCAGCGTCGCGCCGGCCAGCGCGCGCGCGATCATCAGCGGGACCAGCTTCTCCGGGTACTGGCGGGGCCCGTAGTTGTTCGAGCAGTTGGTGACGAGCACCGGCAGCCCCCAGGTGCGGTGCCACGCGCGCACGAGGTGATCGGCGCCGGCCTTGCTCGCCGCGTACGGACTGTTCGGCCGGTGCGGGTGGCTCTCGGCGAACGGCGGATCGCCGGGCGCCAGCGAGCCGTAGACCTCGTCGGTCGAGACGTGCAGGAAGCGGAATGCCGCGCGCCGCTGCGGATCGAGGCCCGACCAGTGTGCGCGCGCTGCTTCGAGCAGGGTGCAGGTGCCTTCGACGTTGGCGCGCACGAACACCGACGGATCGTCGATCGAGCGGTCGACGTGCGTCTCGGCGGCCAGGTGCACGATCGCGCGCGGCTGGTGTTGCGCGAGCAGCCGGTCGAGCAGTGCGCGGTCGCGGACGTCGCCGTGCACGAACGCGTGGCGCGGGTCGCCGCGCAACGCGTCGAGGTTGCGCAGGTCGCCGGCGTAGGTGAGCGCGTCGAGGTTCAGCACCGGCTCGTCGGACTGCGCGAGCCACGCGAGCACGAAGTTGCTGCCGATGAAGCCGGCGCCGCCGGTCACCAGGATCATGGCTGTGCGCGCGCCGCGGCCGGGCTCACTGCCCGTGCGCGCCGAACGGCGGCGCGGCGCGGTCGCGCTCGGACAGCAGCGGCTGTGCGCCGCCCAGCGGCCAGTCGATCGCCAGCGCCGGCGAGTCCCACCGGATCGCGCGGTCCAGGCCCGCCTCCCACGCCTGCGTGAGTCCGTACGCGAGCAGGCTGTCCTCGAGCGCGAGAAACCCGTGCGCGAATCCCGGCGGCACCCACAGCGCCCGCGCGTCGGTGTCGCGCAGGTCGAACGCGAACGGCACCCCGAAGGACGGCGATTCCGGGCGCAGGTCGACGATCACGTCGTGCACTCGCCCCAGCAGCACCTGCACCAGCTTGCCTTGCGGGGCGCCGGCCTGGTAGTGCAGGCCGCGCAGCACGTGCCGGCGGCTGAAGCTCGCGTTCTGCTGGACGATCGTCACCGCGCCGGCGTGCGCGCGCAGCGCGTCGAGCCGCCACGCCTCGGCGAGCCATCCGCGCGCATCCTCGTGCCGCGCGGCCGCGAACAGCGCCCATCCGCTCGGGTGCGTCCCGAGCGGCTTCACGCCCGTCTCCGGCAGTCGGCCTCGCGCATGGCGGCTAGAATACCCAATCCGACCGAGACCCCGCGCGATCGACGCCCGACATGGCCCGCTGGCTCTACACGATCGCGTGGCTGCTGGCGCTGCCGCTGGCGTTCGCCAGCCTGCTGTGGCGCGCCCGCAGCCAGCCCGGCTACCTGAGCCATCCCGGCGAGCGCTTCGGCCGCCATCGCGCGCGCGCGGGCGCGGCGCCGCTGCTGTGGGTGCACGCGGTGTCGGTCGGCGAGACGCGCGCGGCGCAGCCGCTGGTCGCGGCGCTGCTCGAGCGCTACCCGGAGCACGAGGTCCTCGTCACGCACATGACGCCGACCGGACGCGCGACCGGGGCGGCGCTGTTCGCCGATCCCCGCGTGCACCAGGCCTGGCTGCCCTACGACGTCCCGTTCGCGCTGCGCCGCTTCCTGCGCGCGTGGCGCCCGTCACTGGGGATCGTGGTCGAGACCGAGCTGTGGCCGAACCTGGTCGCCGTCGCTCGCCGCGAAGGCGTGCCGCTCGCGCTGGTGAGCGCGCGGCTGTCCGAGCGCTCGTTGCGCAAGGGGCAGCGCTGGGGCGCGCTGATCCGGCCGGCGCTCGCGTCGCTCGACCTCGTGCTGGCGCAGACGCCCGACGACGCGCGCCGGCTCGCGCTGCTCGGCCGCGCGCAGGCGCCGGTGGTCGGCAACCTGAAGTTCGACGTGCGCGCCGAACCGTCGCTCGAGGCGCGCGGACACGGGTGGCGCGCCGCCTGGCTCGCGGGCGGGCCGAGGCCGGCGCAGACGCAGACGCAGACGCAGACGCAGCCACGGCCCTGCGTGGTGGCGGCCAGCACGCGCGAAGGAGAAGAGGCGCTGCTGCTCGACGCGTGGGCCGAGCGGGTGCCGTCGCCAGCGCCAGCGGACGCGAGCGCGAGCCCGGACTCGCCTCGTCCGCTGCTCGCCATCGTGCCGCGGCATCCGCAGCGCTTCGACGAAGTCGCCGCGCTGGTCCAGGCGTGCGGCTGGCGGCTGGCGCGGCGCAGCCGCCTCGCGGGCGACGAGCGCTGCGACGCCGACGTGCTGCTCGGCGACTCGATGGGAGAGATGGCCGCGTATTACGCGCTCGCCGACGTCGCGATCATCGGCGGCTCGCTGCTGCCGCACGGCGGCCAGAACCTGATCGAGGCCTGCGCCGCGGGCGTGCCGGTCGTCATCGGACCGCACACCTTCAACTTCGCGCAGGCGGTCGAGCAGGCGATCGACGCCGACGCAGCCGTGCGCGCGCCCGACGCCGCGCAAGCCGTTTCCGAGGCACTGGCGCTGGTGGCCGAGCCGGTGCGCAGGCAGTCGACGGGCGAGCGCGCGCTCGCGTTCGCCGAGCGTCACCGCGGCGCGACGGCGCGCACGCTGGCCGCGCTGGCGCCGCTGATCGAGCGTCCGCGGCGCGCGAACTGAAACCGGTGCGCGCGCGGGGCGCGGCCGCTCAGTTCTTCTCGACCCGCTGGCCGGTCGACGACGCCGGCGACACTCCGCCGGCCGGCTTCACCGGGCTCGCCGGCGCCGCTGGCGGCGCCAGCAGCGCGTTGACCTGCGCGACGTCCTGCTCGCCGAGCGCGCCCGCGACCGCCTTCAGCCGCAGGCCGTTGAGGATCGTCTCGTAGCGCGCGCGCGCGAGGTCGCGCCGGGTCGTGAACAGCTGCTGCTGCGCGTTGAGCACGTCGATGTTGATGCGCACGCCGACCTGGTAGCCGAGCAGGTTCGAGTCGAGCGCAAGCTGGCTCGAGCGCTCGGCCGCTTCGAGCGCGCGCACCTGCGCCAGCCCGCTGTTGACGCCGAGGAACGACTGGCGCGCGGCCTGCTCGGCCTGCCGGCGTGCGTTCTCGACGTCGGAGCTGGTGCGCTCGTGCGTCGCCGCGGCCTCGCGCACGCGCGCATCCAGCGCGCCGCCGGCGTAGATCGGCACCGACAGCTGCAGGCCGACCGCGGCCGTGTTGTAGCTGAGGCCGGCCATCGAGAACGCCGGGTTGACGGCGCGCGACAGCGAGCCGACCACGTCGACGGTCGGGTAGTGCCCGTAGCGCTGGCGGTCGATGTCGCGCCGCGCGACCTCGCTGGCTGCCTTCAGCTGGCGCACCGCGAGGTTGTTGTCGCGCGCGCCCTGGAGCCAGTCGGCTTCGCGCGCCGGCTGCGGCGCCTGCAGCGACGTGCCGGGGCGCAGCGTGTTCAGGAGGCCGGCCGGCCGGCCGATCAGCTGCGCGAGCGCGCTGCGCTTGACCTCGAGATCGTTGCCCGCCGCGATTTCCTGCGCAGACGCGAGGTCGAAGCGCGCCTGCGCCTCCTGCTGGTCGGTGATGGTCGCGGTGCCGACCTCGAAGTTGCGCTTCGCGGCGGCGAGCTGCTCGGAGATGGCCCGCATCTGGGCGCGGATCGTCTCGACGTTGTCCTGCGCCGCCAGCAGGTCGAAGTAGGCCTGCGAGACGCGCAGCACGAGGTCCTGTTCGGCCTGCGCGAGCTGCGCCTCGGTCGCCGCGACCTGCAGCTTGCTCTGCTCGAAGGCCTCGGTGTTCTGCAGGCGCAGCAGCGGATAGCTGAGTTGCAGCGCGTAGTTCTGCGAGTTGAAATCGACCGTGCGCGGACTCACGCTCGCGTCGACGTACTGGCGCTGCACGCCGGCAACCGCACCCACCGACGGCAGCAGCCCGGCGCGCGCCTGCGGTACGCGCTCGCGCACCGACACCAGCTGCGAGCGGGCGCTCGCCAGCTGGGCGTCGTTGGCGAGCGCCGCGCGCCAGGCCTCGAGCAGGTCGAGCGCGAAGGCGGGCGTGGCGGCGACGACGCACAGTGTCGCGGCGACGGCCTTCGCGGTGAGGGTGGGTTTCATCGGGAGCCCCCTTTCAGTAGAGCGTCATCGCCGGATCGACCCGGCGCGCCCACGCGTCGATGCCGCCGGCGAGGTTGAACACTGCGCCGAAGCCGCGGTGCTCGAGGAACATCGCGACCTGCCGGCTGCGCACGCCGTGATGGCAGATGCAGACGACCGGGCGCGCGGGATCGAACTCGCCGAGCCGCGCCGGAATCTCGCGCATCGGCACGTGCACGCTGCCGGGCACGGCGCACAGCGCGTATTCCCAGGGCTCGCGCACGTCGAGCAGCATCGGCGCCCGGTCGTCTTCGCGCGGAGCCGGCTCGCGCAGCCAGCCGGCCAGTTCTTCGGGGTGAAGGTCCTGCATGGCGTCAGCGCTCGAAGTCTTGCGTGGGTGGGTCGAAGCGATCCATATGCCGGCGACGGGCGCGCCTTTCAAGCCTCGGGGGCCGGGGGCGCGCGCGGCGCCTCCGTCGGCGAGTCGCCGGGAGCGGCGCCGGGGCCGCGTCCCCCGCCGAAGCGCCGGCCGAGGTCGTCGAGGAAAGTGTAAAGCACGGGGACCACCAGCAGCGTCAGCAGCGTCGACGCGAGCACGCCGCCGATGACCGCGTGCGCGAGCGGCGAGCGCTGTTCGGCGCCCTGGCCGGTGCTGATCGCCAGCGGCAGCATCCCGAACACCATCGCCAGCGTGGTCATCAGGATCGGGCGCAGCCGGATCTCGGCCGCCTGCAGCAGCGCCTCGGCGCGCGCGAGCCCGCGCGCGCGTGCCTGGTTCGTGAAGTCGACCAGCAGGATCGCGTTCTTCGTCACCAGGCCCATCAGCATGATGAAGCCGATCATCGAGAACATGTTCAGCGACGAGCGCCACGCGACCAGCGCCAGCACCACGCCGACCAGTGACAGCGGCAGCGACGCCATGATCGCGATCGGCTGCAGGAAGCTGCCGAACTGCGAGGCGAGGATCATGTAGATGAAGAGGATCGCGAGGATCAGCGCCTGCAGCGCGTAGCCGAAGCTCTCGGTCATGTCGCGGTTCGAGCCGCCGGTCTCCATCCGGTAGCCGGGGGGCAGCTCGATGCGATCGAGATGCTTCTGCAGCCGGCTGCCGGCGGTGCCGGCCGGGATGCCGTCGACGTTGGCCGAGACCAGCGTTTCGCGCGCCAGTGCCTTGCGGTTGACCTGCGTCGGGCCGCTGCCCGGCTCGAGCGCGGCGATCTGTCGCAGCGGCACCATGCGCGGCGCGCCGTCGGCGTCGGCCCGCGCCGACGCGAGCGCGAGTCGCCCGAGGTCGGCCATCGTGCCGCGCGCGTCGCGCGGCAGGCGCACGCGCACGTCGTAGTTCTCGTCGTCGGGCGCGCGCCAGGTCGTGACGGCGTCGCCGGCCAGCAGCGGCCGCAGCGCCGCGCCGACCTGCGCGACGCCGACGCCGAGGTCGGAGGCGAGCGCGCGGTCGATGTGCACCGACACCGTCGGCTTGGCCGGCTTGGAGCTGGTGTCGAGCTCGACGATGCCGTCGAAGCCGCTCTCGGCGTTCACCGCCTTCATCGCCTGCATCACCTGCGCGCCGATGCGGTCGAGCGTGGCGGGATCGTGGCCCTGGATGCTGATCTGGAGCGGCTTGCCCGAACTGACCGCGTTCAGGTTGCCGAGGTCGGTCAGGGTGACGCCCGCGATCTGCGACAGCCGCTCGCGCACCGGGGTGCGCATCCTGTGCACCGACAGCGGGCGCTGCGTGCGCTCGACCAGCACCGCGAACACGGTGGCGTAGTTGCGCCCCGGCGAGATGCCGGTGTTGATCGTTCCGTAGGTCATCGTCACGCCGTCGAACTCGCGCAGCGCCGCCTGCACCTGCCGCAGCTTGTCCTCGGTGAACTCGAGCGACGAGCCGACCGGCGTGTAGAACGAGACGTAGAACTCGTTGTTGTCGGCCTCCGGCACGAACTCGGTGCCGATCAGCTTCATCGCCGGGAACGAAGCCAGGAACAGCCCGCCGGCGGCCGCGAGCGCCAGCGCGCGCCGGCGCAGCCCCCAGCGCAACAGCGCCACGTAGCCGCCCTCGAGCCGCAGCATCGTCGCCTGGAACACGCGCAGCAGCCGCGCGACCGGTCCGTTGCCGCGCGGACCGTGCGCGTCCGGGTCGCGCCACACCGACGACAGCATCGGGTCGAGCGTGAACGCGATCAGCATCGACAGCATCACCGCGAACGCGACCGTCACGCCGAACTGCTTGAAGAAGCGCCCGATGATGCCGCCCATGAAGCCGATCGGCATGAACACCGCGACGATCGACAGCGTCGTCGCCGCCACCGCCAGGCCGATCTCCTTCGTGCCGTCGAAGGCCGCGTCGCGGTGGTGCTTGTCCATCGCCTGGTGGCGCACGATGTTCTCGCGCACGACGATCGCGTCGTCGATCAGCAGCCCGACGCAGATCGACAGCGCGAGCAGCGTCACCATGTTGATCGAGAAACCCATCGCGAACATCACGAGGAAGGTTCCGATCAGCGAGATCGGCAGCGTGAGGCCGGTGATCACCGTCGAGCGCCACGACGACAGGAACAGGAACACGATGACGACCGTGAGCAGCGCGCCCTCGACGATGTTGCGCTGGACGCTGGACACCGAGTTGCGGATCGGCGTCGACGCGTCGCGCACGACCGCCACCGTCACGTCGGCCGGAAGCTCCTGGCGCAGCTGCGCGATGGTGCGCTGCGCGCTGTCGACCATGTCGATCGTGTTCTCGCCCTGCGCGCGCACGACGTCGAGCGAGACCGCGCGCTCGCCGTCGACCAGCGCGCTGGTCTCGCGCTCCTGCTCGCCGTCGACGACGTCGGCCACCTGCGACAGGTACACCGGCTGCCCGCCGCGGCGCGCGACGACGATGCGCCCGAAATCGGCCACGCTCGCAATGCGCGCGCGGATCTGCACCACCTGGTCGCGGTCGCGCGACACCAGCGTGCCGGCGGGCAGCTCCTGGTTCTCGCTGGCGATCGCCTGCATCACCTGGTCGACGCCGACCCGCAGCGCCTCCATGTCCGACGCGCGCAGCGCGACCTGCACCTCGCGCCGCACGCCGCCGACCACCGTCACCCGGCCGACGCCGCGCACGTTCTCGAGCCGGCGCTTGATCACCTGCTCGGCGAGCGTCGTCAGTTCGCGCGCGTCGCGCTGCGGCGAGCGGATCGCCAGCGACAGCACCGGCATCTCGTCCGGGTTGTAGCGGGTGACCAGCGACTCCTTGACGTCGGAGCGGAACTTCGCGCGCACCACCGCGATCTTCTCGCGCACGTCCTGCGCGGCCTGCGCCGGATCGATCGTCAGGTCGAAGCGGACGATCACGACCGAGTTGCCCTCGAACGAGCGCGACGACAGTTCGTAGACGCCGCTGATCGTGTTGACCTGCTCCTCGATCGGGCGCGTGATGTCCGACTCGACCGCCTCGGGCGAGGCGCCGGGCCACGCAGTGGTGACGACCACCACCGGAAATTCGATGTTCGGGAACTGCTCGACCGGCAGCCGGTGGTACGAGAAGATCCCGAGCACCAGGAACGCCGCCATCATCATGGTCGCGAAGACCGGATGATTGATCGAGACGCGGGTGAACCACATGGGCTCAGGAGCCTGAGGGAGCGGCGGCTTCGCGCGTCTCGCGGGTCGCGGGTGGCTTGGTGGCCGCGGGCGCGGCCGGCGCCACCGCCACGCGGCTGCCCGCGCGCAGCGCGCCGAGGTTCACGCCGACGACGTGGTCGCCGGCCTTCAGTCCTTCGAGCACCTCGACCAGCCCGACGCCGCCCTGCGGCGTGCGCGCCGAGTCGTCGCGCAGGCCGACGCGGACGTTGCGCTCGGCGAGGCGGCCGTCCTCGATCAGGTACACGAACTGGCGTCCGCCCGAGTCGCGGATCGCCGCCGTCGGCACCACCAGCGTGCCGGGACGCGCCTCGAGCGCCAGCCGGCCCTGCGCGAACATGCCCGCGCGCGCCGGCGCGGCGTTGCGCGGGAAATCGACCGCGATGTAGACCGGCACCGAGCGCGTGCCGGCCAGCGTGCCCGGATTGATCCGCGCCACCTTGCCGACGTGCGTGCCCTCGACGCCCTCGACGGCGAGCGCGACCGTCTGCCCGACGCGCACCGAAGCGACGTCGGCGGCCGGCACCGGCGCCTCGATTTCCATGCGCGACAGGTCGACGATCGACACGATGCGGCTGTCGGGCGAGACCTTCTCGCCCGCCTGCACGAAGCGCTCGGCGACGACGCCGGCGATCGGCGCCGCGATGCGCGTGTCCGCGAGCGCCTTGCCGGCCTGCGCGCGCTGCGCCGAAGCGGCGTCGCGCGCCGCGGCCGCGATGTCGACCGCCGAGCGCGAGTTGTCGAATGCGTTCTGCGAGATGAACTGCTTCTCGAGCAGGCGCTGGTTGTTCTCCAGCGTGCGCTGCGCCTGCGCCAGTTGCGCCTGCGCCGAGCGCAGCTGCGCGTCGCGTTCGCGCAGCCGCAGCTCGAAGTCGGTCGGGTCGAGCCGCGCGATCGGCTGTCCCTGGCGCACCGTGTCGCCCTCGCGGACCGTGATCGCCGCGACCTCCCCGGCCACCTTCGCGCGCACCGTCGTGCGCTGCACCGGCGCCAGCGTGCCGGTCACCGGGATCGAGCGGCCGATGCGGCCCTCGACGACCGTGTAGAGGTCGCTGGCGGCGAACTCGACCGTGGCCGGCGACCCGGCGTCGGACGAACGCGCCGGTGCGGTTGCATCGGACGAACGCGCCGATGCGGTTGCATCGGACGAACGCCCCGGCAGAGGCGCATCGGGGGAACGCCCAAGCGCCGGCGCATCGGGAGAACGCGCAGGCGCCTGCATTCCGGAGGAGCGCGCAAGCCCCTGCACGCCGGGCTCGCGCGCCGGCGACTGCGGCGACTGGAACCCGCGCAGCCCGACGAACGCAGCTGCGGCCACGGCGACGACGACCAGCGCCGCCAGCGTGCGGCGCTTCACGACGCCCCTCGCGGGCCGGGCAGCGCCGGCAGCGGCTCGAGCGCCGCCAGCACGTGGCGGACGTGCGCGTCGAGCATCCGCTCGACCGGCACCTCGGCGGCGACCGGGCAACAGGGAAGGATCGACTGCATCCAGATCGCGCGCAGCACCAGCGGCGCCATCCACAGGTGGATGCTCGCCCCGACGTCGACCGGGCGGAATTCGTGCTGGCGCACGCCGCGCTCGACGATCGAGCCCAGCAGCGCCGCGTTGCGCGCCACGATCTCGAGCTGGAAGAACTGCGCGAGCTCCGGGAAGTTTCCGGCTTCGCCGACCACCAGCTTCGCGATGCTCGCGAGCCGGGTCGCGCCGAACGAAGACCACCATTGGCGAAGGAAGCGCTCGAGCAGTTCCGCGCTGCGTGCGCTCGACTCGGCGACGTCGCGCTCGAAGGCCTCGATCAGCGGCAGGATATTGCGCCGCACCACGGCCTTGAACAGGTCTTCCTTGCCGGTGTAATAGAGATAGAGCGTGCCCTTGCTGACCCCGGCCCGGGCCGCGACGTCGTCGAGCCGCGTCGCGGCGTAGCCGCGTTCGACGAACAGGTCGAGCGCCGCGTCGAGCAACTCGCCCGGGCGGGCTTCCTTGCGGCGTTCCCAGCGGGGCGGCGGCGCGGAGCGGGCGGGGTGGTGGGAGGGGGAGGCCATGTTAATGACTTGCAGGTCAGTAAGTATAGACGGGCGGGGGCTCGGCCGTCAAAGCGGGTGTGCGGGGCGTGCGCGGGCGCGTGCCGGTGCGTTGTCGAGGTTGGCGCGGGCAAAGGTGCGCGGGGCGTGCGCGGGCGCCGCGCCGGTGCTGGCCCCCGCTGCGCGGGGGTGCCCTGCGATGCCGGGCCGGCCCCGCCGCGAAACTCGCTGCGCGAGCTGCGCGAGCTGCGCGAGCTGCGCTCAGACAGTCGCGGCGAGTCAGATGGACGAAGCGCGCTGCGCGCGCGGGCCGGCCCGGCTGCGCTTCTCG
>JANJTK010000007.1 GCA_024711155.1 Burkholderiaceae bacterium | reverse complement strand
GGCACGAGGTCCGGCTGTGGCGGCGCGACGCCGCCGCGCTGGCGCCGCTCGCCGCTACCGGCCGCATCGCGCTGCGCGACGCCGCCGGGCGGCGCGAGGTGCCGGTCGCGCTCGCGACGGCCGACGTCGGCGCCGCGACGCGCGGGGCCGAACTCGTCCTCGTCACCGCTCCCGCGTTCGCGCAGGACGACCTCGCGCGCGCGCTCGCCGGGCACCTGCGCCCCGAACAGGTGGTGTTCCTGCCCCCGGGCTCGTTCGGCTGCTGCGCGATGGCGCGCACGCTGCGCGCGGCCGGCGAGCAGCCGGGCGCGGCGTTCGCCGAGGCGGGCACCCTGCCCTGGCTCGCGCGCAAGCACGGCCCGGCCGAAGTCGCGATCACTGCGCGCGCGACGCGGCTGCCGACCGGCGTCTTCCCGGCCCGCGAGACCGCGCGGGCGCGGGACGTCATCGCGCAGGCGTTCCCCGCGATCGAACTGGTCGAGGACGCGCTGTCGGGCGCGCTGATGAACGCGGGGCCGGTGATCCACCCGCCGCTGATCCTGATGAACGCGGGGCCGCTGGAGCACTCGGAGCGCTTCGACATCCACGCCGAGGGAACGCAGCCGTCGGTGCGGCGGGTCACCGACGCGCTCGATCGCGAGCGCATCGCGCTGCGCGAGGCGCTGGGCTATCGTGCGCCGCACTTCCCGCTCGCCGACCACTACGGAAGCGACCGCTGGATGTACGGCGCCGCGCACGAGCGGCTGGTCGACAGCGGCGACTGGCGCGAGCGCGTCGACCTGGCGACGCACCGCTACATGCGCGAAGACGTCGCGTACGGACTCGCGTTCCTGGTCTCGGTGGCCGATTGGGCCGGCGTGCCGTGCCCGGTCGCGCGTGGGCTGCTGTCGGTCGCCGGCGCGGCGCTCGGCGAGGACCTCGCGCGCGGCCCGCGCACGCTCGAGGCGCTCGGCCTCGCCGGACTCGATCGGTCGGGGATGGCGCGCCTGCTCGCACAGGGCTTCGACGCATGAACGACGCGCGCCCGCAGCGCGAGACCGTCGCCGCGCTCGGCGCCGGCCGGATGGGGCGCGGCATCGCGACTGCGTTCGCGTACGCCGGCCACCCGGTGTGGCTGCTCGACGCCAAGCAGCGCGCCCCGGCGCAGGCGGCGTCGCTGGGCAGGGAGGCCCTCGCCGAGATCGACGACACGCTCGCCGTGATGGCGGCCGCAGGCGCCTTCGACGACGCGCTGCGACCGTCGATCCTGCAGCGCGTGCGCTTCGCGCCCCGCGACCAGGCTGCGGCCGCGCTCGCCGGCGCCGACGTCGTCTTCGAGGCGGTGCCCGAGGTGTTCGAGGCGAAGCGCGAGGCGTTCGAGTTCGCGGCGCCGCACCTGCGGGCGGACGCGCTGCTAGCGTCGACCACCTCGTCGTTCCTCGTCACCGAGCTGGCGGGCCTGGTCGCGCAGCCGCAGCGCTTCATGAACGCGCACTGGCTGAACCCGGCGCCGGTGATCCCGCTGGTCGAGCTGAGCGCGCATCCCGGCACCGCGCCCGCGGCCCGCAGCGCGCTGGCCGCGCTGCTCGAGCGCATCGGCAAGGTCACCGTGAACTGCGCAGCCGCCCCGGGCTACATCGTGCCGCGCCTGCAGTCGCTGCTGATGAACGAGGCGGCGCGCATGATCGAGCAAGGCGTCGCGAGCGCGCAGGACATCGACCGCGCGACGCGCTACGGACTCGGCTTCCGGTTCGCGAACATGGGCGTCGTCGAGTTCATCGACTTCGGCGGCAACGACATCCTGTATCACGCGAGCCGCTACCTCGCGCAGGCGCTCGGCGACGAACGCTACGCGTCCCCGGAGATCGTCGCGCGCCACATGCGCGAAGGGCGCAACGGACTGCGCGACGGCCGGGGATTCCACGACTTCGGCGACGTCGACGCCGCCGCCTGGCGCCGCGAGGCGATCGGGCGCATGTTGCAGGCGCTGAAGCGGCAGGGGCTGATGCGTCCGCCGGACACCGGCTGAGCGTCGCCTCGCGCACCAGGGTTCACGGTCCCGTTTCGCACACACCACCCACAGGGGAGACACCATGAAGCGCCAACTGATCACCGCACTCGCAGTCGCGAGCGCACTCGCGGCCACCGCCGCGCAAGCCGACGTCACCGTCGGCGTCTCGCTCGGCACCACCGGGCCCGGCTCGTCGCTCGGCATTCCGTACAAGAACGCGTTCCAGCTGCTGCCGAACACGCTCGGCGGCCAGCCGGTGAAATACATCATCCTCGACGACGAATCCAAGCCGGACAACGCCGCGAAGAACGCGCGCAAGTTCGTCACCGAGGACAAGGTCGACGCGATCATGGGCTCGAACGGCGTGCCGTCGGCCGTCGCGATGAGCGCGGTGGCCGCCGAGGCGAGCACGCCGATGATCGCGCTGACGCCGATGCCGCCGCTCGCGCCCGAGCGCAACCGCTGGACCTTCGTGGTGCCGCAGCCGACCGAGCTGATGATGAGCGCGGTCGCCGAGCACATGAAGGCGCGCGGCGTGAAGACGGTCGGCTTCATCGGCTTCTCCGACACCTGGGGCGACCTCGTTCACAACGCGCTGAACTCGCTCGCCGGGCCGTACGGCTTCAAGGTCGTCACCAACGAACGCTACGGCCGCGCCGACACCAGCGTCACCGGCCAGGTGCTGAAGGTGATGGCGGCCAGTCCCGACGCAGTGGTGGTCGGCGGCTCGGGTTCGCCGGGCGCGACGCCGCACATCGCGCTCGCCGAGCGCGGCTACAAGGGCCCGATCTACCACAACCACGGCACCGTCAACCTGCCGTTCATCCAGACCGGCAAGAAGGCGGTCGAGGGCGCGATCGCGCCGACCGGGGCGCTGATCGTCGCCGAGGAGCTGCCCGAGAACTTCCCGACCAAGGGCGTCTCGCTCGACTTCGTGAAGCGCTACGAAGCCGCGTTCGGCGCCGGCAGCCGCAACGCGTTCGCCGGCTACAGCTTCGACGGCGTGCAACTGCTCGACGCGGCGGTCAAGGCCGCAGCCGGCAAGGCGAAACCGGGCACGCCCGAGTTCCGGGCCGCGCTGCGCGACGCGCTCGAGAACGTGCGCAACGTGATCGGCACGCACGGCGTCTACAACATGACGCCGGCCAACCACAACGGCCTGGACGAGCGCGCGCGCGTGCTGGTGCGCGTGCAGGACGGCGCCTGGCGGCTGCTGAAGTAAGGCGGGAGCGGATCACGCGATGACCGCGGACATCTTTCTCTGGCTGGTGCAGGACGGCATCACGAACGGCGCGATCTACGCGCTGCTCGCGCTCGCCCTGCTGCTGGTGTTCGCGGTCACGCGCGTGATCTTCGTGCAGCAGGGCGAGTTCATCGCCTACGCGGCGCTCTCGCTCGGCCTGCTGCAGGCCGGCCAGCTGCCCGGCACCGTCTGGGTGCTGGTCGGCGGCGGCCTGCTTGCGGCCGGGCTCGACGTCGCGCAGGCGCTGCGCGAGAAGGCCGCCGCGCGCGTGCCGCGCATCCTGCTCGTCTACGTCGCGGTGCCACTGGCAATCGCGGCGCTCGCGTGGTGGGCGGCCCCGCGCAAGCTCGACCTGTGGGCGCAGTCGCTGATCGTCATGGCGCTGGTCGTTCCGCTGGGCCCGATCATGTACCGCGTCGCCTACCAGCCGCTCGCCAACGCGTCGGTGCTGGTCCTCTTCATCGTGTCGATGGCGGTGCACTACGCGCTCACCGGCCTCGGCCTGGTGTTCTTCGGCGGCGAGGGCGTGCGAGCGGCCGCCTTCTCGGACGCGCAGTTCTCGCTCGGGGTCATCAACGTCACGGCCCAGAGCGTGCTCGTGATCGGCGCCAGCGTGCTCGGCATGGTCGCGCTGTGGCTGCTGTTCGAGCGCACGCTCTACGGCAAGGCGCTGCGGGCCACCGCGATCAACCGGGTCGGCGCGCGACTGGTCGGCATCCCGACCGCGCTCTCCGGCAGCCTGAGCTTCCTGGTCGCAGCGTTCATCGGCGCCGCCTCCGGCCTGCTGATCGCGCCGATCACGACGATCTACTACGACACCGGCCTGATGATCGGACTCAAGGGCTTCGTCGGCGCGATCCTCGGCGGCATGGGCAGCTATCCGCTGGCCGCCGCCGGCGCCCTCGCGGTCGGGCTGCTGGAGTCCTTCTCTTCGTTCTGGGCCAGCGCGCTCAAGGAATCGATCGTGTTCACGTTCATCATCCCGGTGCTGTTGTGGCGCTCGCTGACGTCGCGCCACCACGTCGAGGACGAGGAGGAGTGATGCTGCGCCAGCATCGCACGCTCGCGCTGTTTCTCGCGTTCGTCGCCGTGGCGCCGCTGGTGCTGCCGGCGTTCTACGTGACCCTGCTCAACTACATCGGCCTGGCGACGCTGGTCGCGCTCGGGCTGGTGCTGATGACCGGCGTCGCCGGCATCGTCTCGTTCGGGCAGCAGGCCTTCGTCGGCGTCGCCGCCTACGCCACCGCGGCGATCAGCGTGCTGGCCGGCCTGTCGCCGTGGATCGGGCTCGGCGGCGGACTCGCCCTGACCGCCGCCATTGCGCTGCTGCTGGGCGCGATCACGCTGCGCCTGTCGGGGCACTACCTGTCGATCAGCACGATCGCGTGGGGCGTCGCGCTGTACTACCTGTTCGGCAACCTGCCCGGGCTCGGGCAGTACAGCGGCCTCGACAACGTGCCGGCGGTGCAGCTGGCCGGCTGGACCATCGACACCAACCGCGAGTCCTACTACCTGATCTGGGTCTTCACGGTGGCCGCGCTCATCGGCGCGCGCAACCTGCTCGACTCGCGCACCGGGCGCGCGATCCGCGCGCTGCGCTTCCGCAGCGTGATGGCCGAGAGCTTCGGCGTGAACACCGCGTCGCTGAAGCTGCTGGTGTTCCTGTACGCGGCGCTGCTGGCGGGGCTGTCGGGCTGGCTCTATGCGCACTTCCTGCGCTTCGTGAGCCCGCACGCGTTTGGCGTCAACGCCGGCATCGACTACCTCTTCATGGCGGTGATCGGCGGCGCGAGCCAGGTCTGGGGCGCGCTGCTCGGCGCTTCGGTGCTGACAGTGCTCAAGGAGTGGCTCAAGGACATCCTGCCGGCGGTGTTCCAGAAGACCGGCAACTACGAGATCGTCGTCTTCGGCTTCCTGATGCTGTTCCTGCTGCAGCGCACGCGCGACGGTATCGCGCCGGCCTTCGAGCGCCTGCTGCCGGCCCGGCCCGCCCGCCAGCGCCCGCCCGAGGCGCCGCCGCTGCCGCGCCGCGCGCAGCCGCCCGCCGGACAGGATCTGCTCGGGCTGCGCGGCGTCGTCAAGCGCTTCGGCGGACTCGTCGCGGTCAACGACATGTCGTTCACGATGCGCAGCGGCGAGATCCTCGGCCTGATCGGCCCGAACGGCGCCGGCAAGAGCACGCTGTTCAACGTCGTCACCGGCGTGCTCGCCGCCGACGGCGGCACGGTGAGCTTCCTCGGCGAGCGGATCGAGCGCGCCAGCCAGCGCGAGATCGCGCAGCGCGGCGTGAGTCGAACCTTCCAGCACGTGAACCTGGTCAGCCGGATGTCGGTGATCGAGAACGTCGCGATCGGCGCGCACCTGCGCGGCGCCGAGGGCAGCGTCGCCGCGATGCTGCACACCGACCGCGCCGAGGAAGCGCGGCTGCTCGCGGAAGCGGCACGCCAGCTCGAGCGCGTCGGGCTCGGCGAGCACCTGTTCGACGCCGCCGGCAGCCTGCCGCTGGGCCAGCAGCGCATCGTCGAGATCGCGCGCGCGCTGTGCGCCGATCCGGTGCTGCTGCTGATGGACGAACCCGCAGCCGGCCTGCGCTACGGCGAGAAGCAGGCACTCGCCGCGCTGCTGCGCCGGCTGCGCGACGAGGGGATCAGCATCCTGCTGGTCGAGCACGACATGGAGTTCGTCATGGGGCTGGTCGACCGGCTGGTCGTGATGGACTTCGGCGAGAAGCTGGCCGAGGGGCCGCCGGCCGAGATCCAGGCGCATCCGGCGGTCATCGAGGCGTACCTCGGGGGAATCGAGTGAGCGGCGCGGTGCTGGAAGTGAGCGACCTGAGGGTCGGCTACCGCAAGGTCGAGGCGCTGCACGGCGTGTCGCTGCGCGTCGAGCAGGGCACGATCGTGACCGTGATCGGCCCCAACGGCGCCGGCAAGACGACGCTGCTGGGCGCGATCATGGGCCTGCTCCCGTCGAGCGGCAGCGTGCGCTACCGCGGCGGCGCCGTCGCCGCCCCGCCGGGCGAGGCGCGCGTCGCGCGCGGCCTGTGCCTGGTGCCCGAGCGGCGCGAGCTGTTCGGCGAGCTCTCGGTCGAGGACAACCTGCGGCTCGGCGCGTTCCAGCGCGTGCGCCAGGGCGAGCGCGGCGCCGACTCCGACCTCGGCGACGTGTTCCGCCGCTTTCCGCGCCTGGCCGAGCGGCGCAACCAGCTCGCCGCCACGCTGTCGGGCGGCGAGCGGCAGATGCTCGCGCTCGGGCGCGCGCTGATGGGCCGCCCGAAGCTGCTGATGCTCGACGAACCGAGCCTCGGCCTCGCGCCGCGCATCGTGCGCGAGATCATGCACATCGTCGCCGACCTGCGGCAGACCGGCGTGTCGATCCTGCTCGTCGAGCAGAACGCGCGCGCGGCGCTGCAGGTGGCCGACTTCGGCTACGTGCTCGAGACCGGCGAGATCGCCCTCGAGGGCGTGTCTTCGTCGCTGGCGGGCAACCCGCGCGTCGTCGAGTCCTATCTCGGCTTCGCGGGACGCGCCTGACTCCCTTCATCGTCGCATCCAGAACGCAGGAGATCCGCTTGAGTTCCCCGTCCTTCGCCAATCCGCTGCTGAACCCGCCCGCGCGGCCGCTGCCGCGCCACGTCGCGGTCATCGGCGCCGGCTCGATCGGCCCCGACATCGGCTACTACCTGAAGAGCGCGCTGCCCGGCCTCGAGCTCACACTGGTGGACCTGCAGCAGGCGGCGCTCGACGCCGCGCTGGCGCGCTTCCAGGGCTACGCCGACAAGGCGGTCGCACGCGGCAAGATGAAGGCCGCCGACGCGCAGGCGGTGCTCGCCGGAGTGCGCGGCACCACCGACTACGACGCGATCGCCGGCTGCGACTGGGTCGTCGAGGCGGCGACCGAGAACCTCGCGCTCAAGCGCCGGATCTTCGCCGACGTCGAGGCGCGAGTTGCACCCGACGCGATGATCACGTCGAACACCAGTTCGCTGCCGGCCGCGCGCATCTTCTCCGGGCTGCGCGAGCCCCGCCGCGCGACGGTCACGCACTTCTTCGCGCCGGCGTGGCGCAACCCGGCGGTCGAGGTCATCGACTGGCCCGGCGCCGACCCGGCGCTGGTCGCGCACCTGCGCCGCCTGTTCTGCGAGACCGGCAAGCTGCCGCTGGTCACCTCCGACGCGCCGTGCTTCATGCTCGACCGCCTCTTCGACACCTGGTCCAACGCGTCCGCGCGGCGGCGCGGGCGCGCCGCCGCCAGCGCGATCGACAGCGTCGCGGCCGACTACGTCCAGGCGGGGCCGTTCTTCGTGCTCAACCTCGCGAAGGGCAACCCGATCATCGTCGAGACCAACACGCTGCAGGCCGACGAGGAAGGCGAGCACTACCGGCCGGCGTCGATCTTCCGCTCGGTCGATCGCTGGGTCACCGTGGGTCCGGGCCAGCGCATCGAGGTCGCCGGCGACGTCGCCGCCGACGTCCGCGACCGGCTGCTCGGCGTGCTCTTCTCGCAATCGGTCGACATCCTCGACCGCGGCATCGGCAGCGCCGCCGACCTCGACATCGGCTGCCGGATCGCGCTCGGCTTCAAGCGCGGCCCGCTCGAGCTGATGCGCGCACTCGGAGAGCAGGAGACTGCGCGCGTGCTCGAGCGTTTCGTGCGCGAGCGCCCCGGCATGCCGGCGCCGCGGCGCGCGCTCGCCGACTACCAGCGCTTCGAGCGCCACGTGCTGGTCGACGACGTCGACGGCGTCAAGGTGATCACGCTGCGCCGTCCCGAGGCGATGAACGCGCTGCACGACGAGATGACCGACGAGATCCTCGACGTGATCCGCCGGCACGAGAGCGACGACGCGGTGGCCGGCTTCGTGATCACCGGCTACGGCACGCGCTCGTTCTGCGCCGGCGCCGACATCGGCCGCTTCCCGTCGATGCTGGGCGACGCCGATGCTTCCGCGCCGTACGCGCGCGACTGCTCGCGGCTGCTGGTGCACCTGGATGCGATGAGCAAGCCGGTGGTCGCCGCGCTCAACGGCATGGCGCTGGGCGGCGGCTTCGAGCTCGCGATGCGCTGCGACGCGATCCTCGCCACGCGCGACGCCTGGATGCAGCTGCCCGAGGTCACGCTGGGCATCCTGCCCGGCATCGGCGCGATGGTCGTGCCGTACCGCCGCTGGCCGCAGGCGTCGGCGGTGTTCGACGGCATGCTGCTGCGCGCCGAGCGGCTGAAGGCGGCGCGCGCGCACGAGCTCGGCATCGTCGAGGCGCTCGCCGGCGACGCGCAGTCGCTGGTCGCGGCCGCCGTGGCGCGCGTTCGCGAGCTCGCGCGCGCGCCGCGCAAGCGCCCGGTGCCCGACAGCGCCGTCGCACTGCCGCCGTTCAGCGGCGAGATCGGAGCGGGCGCCGACGGCAAGACGCTCAGCCGCGCGACGCTGGCGCTGATGCAGGACGCGATCCGCGCGGCCGCCGCCGCGCCGACGCTTGCCGAGGCACTCGAAGCCGGATACCTCGCGTTCGGCGCCAGCGCCTGCACGGCGGCGGCGCGCGAGGGAATCGCGGCGTTCCACGAGCGGCGCAGCCCCGACTTCGGGCGCACCGGATGAGTCGTCGCGCAAGCACGCGTCGCCGCGCGTCGATTGCCGCTGCCAGGTCGTCATTCCATTTCGTCATTCGCCAAGGAGAACCGCAATGAAGAGAGTCCTCTCCTCGCTGCTGCTGTGCGCCGCCGCGTGCCTGCCGGCCGCGGCCCGCGCCGCCGACTACCCGACCCAGAACGTGCGCATCGTCGTGCCCTTCGGGCCCGGCGGCGGCACCGACCTCACTGCGCGCGCGATCGCCGAGCAGCTCACGGCGTCGCTCGGCAAGCCGGTCGTCGTCGAGAACCGCCCCGGCGGCAACTCGGTGATCGCGTCGCAGGTCGTCGCCACCGCGGCGCCCGACGGCCACACGCTGCTGCTGACGACCGACATCCACGCGATCAACGCCGCGTATGCGTCGAAGCTGCCGTACGACTCGCTGAAGGACTTCTCGTTCGTCGCGCAGCTGACGACCTCGCCGCTGATGCTGGTCGCGCATCCGTCGACCGGCATCCGCAGCGTCGCCGACCTGGTGCGGCGCGCCAGGGCCGAGCCGGGGCGGCTGAGCTTCGCCTCGCTCGGGCCGAGCAGTCCGCACTACCTCGGCTTCGAGTGGTTCAAGCGGATGGCCGCGGTCGACGTCACCGACGTGCCGTACAAGGGCGGCGGACAGGCGCTCGCCGACGTCCTCGGCGGCCAGGTCGGGCTGTCGCTGATCGTCGCCGGCAACGGCATGAAGCACGCGCGCGACGGCAAGCTGCTCGCGGTCGCGGTGACGAGCCCGGCGCGCACGTCGATCGCGCCCGACGTGCCGACCGTGGCCGAAGGCGGCTACCCGGAGTTCGCGATCGTCAACTGGTACGGCATCTTCGCGCCGGCCGGAACGCCGGCCGCGATCGTCGAGCGCCTGAACCGCGAGATCGGGCGCGCGCTGCGCAACCCCGCGGTCGTGCAGCGGCTGACCGGCGCCGGACTGGAACCCGTCACCGGCAGCCCCGCCGACCTCGAAGCGCTGGTGCGCCGCGACATCGACAAGTACCGGCGCATCATCCAGCTCACCGGCGCGAAACTCGATTGAACCGGACGGGCGACGCGCGATGAACCTCGCCGACGTTTCGCTCGACGACAAGTACCGGCTCGCGCGCGGTCGCATTTTCCTCACCGGCGTGCAGGCGCTCGCGCGCCTGCCGATCCTGCAGCAGCAGCGCGACACGGCGGCCGGACTGCGCACGGCGGGCTACGTCTCGGGCTACCGCGGCTCGCCGCTCGGCGGGCTCGACACCGCGTTGCACCAGGCGAAGCAATACCTCGACGCGCACCGCGTCAGCTTTCAACCGGCCGTCAACGAGGATCTCGCCGCGACCGCGATCTGGGGCACGCAGCAACTGCACCTGTTCCCCGACCCGAAGGTCGACGGCGTGTTCTCCATGTGGTACGGAAAGGGGCCGGGCGTCGACCGCTGCGTCGACGTGTTCAAGAACGCGAACCATGCGGGCACGTCTCGCCACGGCGGGGTGCTGGTGGTCGTCGGCGACGACCCGGCCGCGCGTTCGTCGTCGGTGGCCCACCAGAGCGAGCACGTGTTCTCGGCCTGCGGGATGCCGGTGCTCGCGCCGGCAAGCATCCAGGAGTGCCTCGACCTCGGCCTGCACGGCTGGGCGATGTCGCGCTACTCGGGTTGCTGGATCGGCCTGAAGACGACCGCCGACACCGTCGAGAGTTCGGCGGCGGTCGAGGTCGACCCGGACCGCGTCTCGATCCTGTTGCCGGACGACTTCGTGCTGCCGCCGGACGGCGTGCACATCCGCTGGCCCGATCCGCAGCTCGTGCAGGAACGGCGGCTGCACGAGTACAAGGTCTACGCGGCGATCGCCTACGCGCGCGCCAACGGACTCAACCGCGTCGTCGTCGATTCGCCGCGCGCGCGACTCGGCATCGTCGCGTGCGGAAAGGCATGGCTCGACGTGCGCCAGGCGCTCGACGACCTCGGCATCGACGACCGCGTCGCCGCCGACATCGGCTTGCGGCTCTACAAGGTCGCGATGCCGTGGCCGCTCGAAGCCGACGGCGTGCGCCGCTTCGCGCAGGGGCTCGAGGAGATCCTCGTCGTCGAGGAGAAGCGCCAGCTGATCGAGTACCAGATCAAGGAGCAGTTGTACGCGTGGCGAGAGGACGTCCGCCCGCGCGTGGTCGGCAAGTTCGCCGACTGCGACGAGTGGATGCCGTCGCACGGTGCCGCGCAAGGCGGCGCCGCGCGGTCGGGCGGCGCCGCGCGCCCCGGCGGCGCGCAACCGCCCGTGGGCGCGCACGGCCACTGGATGCTGCCGCCCACCGGCGAGCTGACGCCGGCGATCGTCGCGCGCGCAATCGCATCGCGGCTGGCGCGCTTTCACGCGTCGCCGGCAATCGCGTCACGCCTCGCGGTGCTCGACTCGAGCGACGCGGCCCTCGCGCGCTCGCGCCCCGCCCCGCCGCGCACGCCGTGGTTCTGCTCGGGGTGCCCGCACAACCGCTCGACGAGCGTGCCGCAAGGTTCGAGCGCGCTTGCCGGCGTCGGCTGCCACCTGATGGCGGTCTGGATGGGACGCAGCACGTCGACGATCGCGCAGATGGGCGGCGAGGGAGTGAACTGGCTCGGCATCGCCGGGCACTCCGGAACGCGCCACGTGTTCGCCAACATGGGCGACGGAACCTACTATCACTCGGGCCTGCTCGCGGTCCGCGCGGCCGTCGCCGCAGGCGTCGACATCACCTACAAGATCCTCTACAACGACGCGGTCGCGATGACCGGCGGGCAGCCGCTCGACGGACCGCTGTCGGTGCCGCAGATCACGCGCCAGCTCGCCGCCGAAGGCGTCGGCCGCATCGTCGTGCTCGCCGAAGACCCGACGCACTATCCGCCGGGTGCCGACTTCGCCCCCGGCGTCGAGCTGCGCCCGCGCGACGACCTCGACACCGTGCAGCGCGAGCTGCGCGAAACGCGCGGCGTGACCGCGCTGGTCTACGACCAGACCTGCGCGGCCGAGAAGCGGCGCCGCCGCAAGCGCGGAACCCTGCCCGATCCTGCGACGCGCGTGTTCATCAACGAGCTCGTCTGCGAGGGCTGCGGCGACTGCAGCACCAGATCGAACTGCCTGTCGGTCGTGCCGGTCGAGACCGAGTTCGGCCGCAAGCGCGCAATCGACCAGTTCTCGTGCAACAAGGACTACTCGTGCGTCGCCGGCTTCTGCCCGAGCATCGTGACCGTCGAGGGCGGCGCACTGAAGCCGGGCCAGGCGCTCGCGGCAGGCGCGAGCGGACTGCCGCCGCTACCCGAGCCGGCGCTGCCCGCCCTCGCGCGGCCGTGGAACGTCGTCGTCGCCGGGGTCGGCGGCACCGGTGTGATCACGATCGGCGCGCTGGTCGGGATGGCCGCGCACCTCGAAGGCAAGGGCGTCACGGTGCTCGACATGACCGGCCTCGCGCAAAAGGGCGGCGCGGTGATCTCGCACGTGCGCATCGCGCAGCACCAGGAGGCGCTGCACGCGCCGCGCGTCGCCACCGGCGAGGCCCACCTGATGCTGGGCTGCGACCTGCTGGTGGCAGTCGGCGACGACGCGCTGTCGAAGACGCGCGCCGGCGCCACCCGGGCGGTGGTCAACACCGGGCTCGCGATCACCGGCGAATTCGTCCGCGATCCCGATCACGTCGCAGCGCCGGATGCGATGAAGGCGCGCCTGGTCGACGCGGTCGGCGAGCAAGGCGCCGAATTCGTCGACGCGACCCGGCTCGCTGCGCGCCTGATGGGACATTCGATCGCCGCCAACATCTTCCTGCTCGGCTACGCATGGCAGCGCGGGCTGGTGCCGGTCGGCGCCAACGCGCTGATGCGGGCCATCGAGCTCAACGGCGTCGCCGTCGCCGACAACCGCGCGGCCTTCGAGTGGGGCCGCCGCGCGGCGCACGATCCCGGCGCGCTCGAGCGGCTGGTCGCCGAGGCCGAACCCGACGCGCCGTCGCACCGGCTGTCGACCAGTCTCGACGAGACGATCGCGCGGCGGCGCAAGTACCTCGTCGACTACCAGGACGAAGCGTATGCGCGTCGCTACGAGGCGCTGGTCGAGCGCGCGCGGCAAGCCGAGCGCGCGATCGATCCCGCGAGCACCGCGCTCGCCGACGCGGTCGCGCACGGATGGTTCCGGCTGCTCGCGCGCAAGGACGCGTACGAGGTCGGCCGGCTCTTCACCGACGGCGAGTTCGAGCGTGCGCTGCGCGCAACCTTCGACGGCGACTACCGGTTGAACTTCCACTTCGGCGCGCTGGGCCGCCGATCGGCCAGCGTCGCGAGCGGGACCGCGAGGGGCAACGGAGCCGACGACGCCGACAGCGCGCCCGTGGCCACCAAGCGCCGCTTCGGGCCCTGGGCGACCCACCTGTTGCGCGTGCTCGCGCGCCTGAAATTCCTGCGCGACACGCCGTTCGACCCGTTCGGCCGCGGATCCGAGCGCCAGCTCGAGCGCGAGCTGATCGCCGACTACGAGCGCGAGCTCGGTCCGCTGCTCGAGCGGCTCGACCGCGCGAATCTCGCGACGGCCGTCGAGATCGCGCGCCTGCCCGAAACGATTCGCGGCTTCGGACACGTGCGTCGGCGCAACGCCGAGGCTGCGCGCCGCCGCCGCGCCGAACTCGCCGCAACGCTGCAGCCGCAGCGGCAGCCGTCGGCAGACCCGGCGCTCGAGCCTCGACGATGAGCGGGCGCGCCCGTTCGACGCGGCGCGAACCCGCCCCGATGTGGACGAGCCCGTTCCGGCCGTTCTTCCTGCTCGGCGCGCTGTACGCGCTCGCACTCGGGGCCGTCTCGCTCGGCGCCTGGCTGGGATCGTGGGCCGCTCCGTCCGCGGCCGCGTGGGCCGCGCTGTGGCACGGTCACGAGATGATCTTCGGCGTGGTCGGAGCGATTGCGACCGGCATCGTCCTCACCGCGCTGCCGAGCTGGGCCGGAACAGCCGAAGTGCGCGGGCCCACCCTCGCGCTGCTCGCAGCGCTGTGGCTGCTCGGCCGGTTGGCCTGCTGGAGCGCCGCCGGCGACCCGGCCTGGCTCGATCCGAGCTGGCGCGCCGCCGTCGACTGCGCGCTGTTCGTGGCGGTGCTCGCGGTCGTCGCGCCGCAACTCGCGCGCGTGCGCAACCGCTGGTTCCTGCTGCTGCTGCCGATCCTCGCGTGGCTCGCCGGCGCCAACCTCGTGTGGCACCTCGGCACGATCGCCGGCGACGCGCGCCTCGCCGAGCGCGGCCTGCGCGCCGCCATCCATGCGCTGATCGCGCTGTTCGCGCTCAAGGGCGGCGTGCTCACGCCGATCTTCACCGGCAACGCGCTGCGCGCGAGCGACCGCGGCCAGCAGGCGCACTTCTCGCTCGCGCTCGAGGCGATGGCGCTGGCCACGCTGCTCGCGTTCGCGGCGCTCGACCTGTGCGACGCGCCCCCGATCTGGAGCGGCGCCGCCGCGCTCGCCTGCGCGCTCGTCCACGGCTGGCGCGTCGCGCGCTGGCGAGGCTGGCGCGCCGCCGACGTGCCGCTGGTGATCGTGCTGCACGTCGGCTTCGCCTGGCTCGTCGCGGCCTTCGCGCTGAAAGCTGCCGCCGGCCTCGCCGGGATCGTCCCCGAGAGCGCATGGCTGCACGCGTTCACCGTCGGCGCCGCCGGCACCATGATGCTGGGGCTGATGACGCGCGTCGCGCTGCGCCACACCGGACGCCCGCTTCTCGCGCCCGCTGCCGCGCGCTGGGCGTGGTCGACGATGTCGGCGGCCGCGCTGCTGCGCCTCGCCGCGAGCGCGCACGAAACCGGCGCATGGGCGATCGCGCTCGCGGGCACGCTGTGGGTGCTTCCCTTCGCGATCTGGCTGTGGCTCTTCGCGCGCATCCTGGTCGCGCCGAGCCTGCCGCGTTCCGGCCCCCCCGGATACCTCGAGTAGGGTCCCCGGATACCTCGAGTGGCTCCCCGGCTACTTCGAGTAGCGCTCGCGGATCACCTGCGCGAGGATCGACACCGCGATCTCGACCGGCGCCCGCCCGCCGAGGTCCAGCCCCACCGGCGCATGGATCCGGTGCAACTGGTCGCCCAGCCCGGCCTCGGTGAGGCGCGCCACGCGCTTCGCATGCGTTCGCGTGCTGCCGAGCGCGCCGACGTAGAACGCGCGGCTCCCGAGCGCCGCGATCAGCGCCGGATCGTCGAGCTTCGGGTCGTGCGAGAGCGTCACGACCGCCGTCTGCGCGTCGAGGCCGAGCTGCGCCATCGCCTGGTCGGGCCACTGCGTCGACACGCGCACGCCCGGCAATCTCTCTCCGGTCGCAAACGCGCGGCGCGGATCGACGACGGTGACGTCGTAGCCCGCCATCGCGGCCATCGGCGCGAGCGCCTGCGCGACGTGCACCGCGCCGACGATGACCATGCGCGGAGCCGACACGTGGCAGCGCGCGAACAGCGTCGGCTCGCCCGCGCTGTCGAGCATCCCGCTGCGATTTGCGAGCAGGCGTCGCCGCGCCTCCGCGACCTCCTCGTCAGCGAGCGCCAGCTCGCCCGACACCTCGTCGTCGCGCACCAGTGCCTGTGCGCCGTCGGCGAGACGCGTCACGACCGCCACCGCCCGCTTCGCGGCACGATCCGCGAGCAACTGCTCGAACAGCGCCGCCTTCATCCGACACGCTCCACGTAGACCTGCACCCTGCCGCCGCAGGCGAGGCCGACTGCCCAGGCCTGCTCGTCGGTGACGCCGAAGTCGAGCAGCCGCGGCTTGCCGTCCGCGATCGCCGCCACGGCTTCCGAGATCACCGCACCCTCGACGCAGCCGCCCGAGACCGAGCCGATGAAGCCCCCGTCCTGTTCAACCGCCAGATGGCTTCCCTCCGCGCGCGGCGAAGAGCCCCAGGTGCGCACGACGGTCGCAAGTGCGACGCCGCGCCCGTCGGCTCGCCACGCGCGAACGCGCTCGAACAGTTCGTCGTCGGTGGCGGGCGGCGGCGGCACGGCAGCCCCCGGTGCTTGCTCCTCCACCTGCGCCTTCGCTTGCGTCACCGCCTGCCCCTGCCCCTGCCCCTGCCCCTGCCTCAGCCTGCGTCCGCGCCCCACCGCCTGCGCATGCTCGTCGATCCTATCGAGCAGTTCCGGCACGCCCGCACCCGTCGTCGCGGTGCAGACGAGCACCGGCACCTGCCCCCCGCCGCGGCGGCGCAGGCCGGGCGCCGTCATCAGGTCGTGCGCGGTGCGTTGCGCCGCCGGCAGGTCGCCCTTGTTCACGACGAGCAGGTCGGCGATCTCGAGAATCCCGGCCTTGATCGCCTGCACCTCGTCGCCGAGTCCCGGCGGGCAGACCACGACGCTGGTGTCGGCGAAGCGCGCGATCTCGACCTCCGACTGCCCCGCGCCCACGGTCTCGACAAGCACCGGATCGAATCCGGCCGCGTCGAACAGGTCGATCAGCCGGCCCGCTGTCCGCGACAGACCGCCCAGGTGCCCGCGCGACGACACCGAGCGAATGAAGGTGCGTTCGCTGTCGCCGCCATCGGCCATCCGCACCCGGTCGCCCAGCAGCGCGCCGCCGGTGATCGGGCTCGACGGATCGACCGCCAGCACGGCGCAGCGCCGCCCGCTCCGGTCGAGCGCCGCGAGCAACGCGTTGACGAGCGTCGACTTGCCCGCACCCGGCGCCCCCGTGATCCCGACGATGTGGGCCCGCCCGCAGTGCTTCAGCAGTTCTTCGTGCAGCACCGACGCGCCCGTCCGGTCGTTCTCGAGCAGCGTCGCCGCCCGGGCAAGCGCACCGCGCGAACCGCCCAGAATGGCCTCGACATCGATCCTCTCCGCGTTCATCGCCGACATTCCGCTCGTGGTCAGGGAGAGCCGATTCTTGCAGAAATCGCGCAACGCCGCGCTCGATGTCCCGGCACACGCGCCGACATCAAAAAAAAGGCCCGCGAAACTCGCGGGCCGAATCCACTATGTCAGTGGAGGAGGAGACACGGTAAGGGGCGGCGCTCGGCGCGCCGCCCGAAGTCGGCTCAGCCCTGCTGCTCCTGGCGGGCGGCGGCGGCCTGCAGATCCGCGTAGACGCGCGGATCCTCGATCATCAGTTGGCGAAGAACCTGATCCTGCCGGTACGCAATCAGGCGCTCGTACCAGCGCGACAGCAAGCCGCGGGCACGCGCCTTGCCGGCGCTCAGCGCCTCAGCGGTCGCCTGGCTACCGCGGACGATCCGTTCGACGCCGTCGTGGGTGTGGACAAGGGTGCTCATCGGTGACCTCTCTGCGATGCTGCGTTGCAATGACGCCATTATCGACTTCCCAGAATATTTTGCCAATGGATATTCGTTATCGATACAATACGATCTGGGAATATCTGTATAGGGTAACCCCGATGAATTTTCGCACGCTCGACCTGAACCTGCTGCGCGTCTTCGACGAGGTGATGGCGCAGCGCAACCTCACGCGCGCGGCGGCGAACCTCGCCATGTCGCAGCCGGCGGTCAGCAACGCGCTCAAGCGTCTGCGCGAAGCCATCGGCGACGCGCTGGTGGTGCGCTCGGGCTACGGCGTCGAGCCCACGCCGACCGCCCTCGCGATCTGGCCGACGGTGCGCGACGCCCTGGCTCAGCTACGGGCGACCTTCACGCCGTCCGCCTTCGTTCCGAGCGAGGCGAGCACTCAATTCACGTTGGCCATGGCGGATGCGACTGCCTCGCTGCTGATTCCTCCGCTGGTCGACATCGTCACGCGCGAAGCGCCCGGGGTCAGCCTTCGGATGCTGCCGCTCGCCACCCGCGACCCGCGCCAGTTGCTGATGACGCAGGACCTCGATCTGGCAATCGGCCACTTTCCGAATGCCATCGCGCACGTCGCAACCGAGGAACTGCAGCCGGACTCGCCCGCCCTGTACGGGCACCGGCGCCTCTACGGCAGCCACTACGCCTGCGTGATGCGGCGCGACCACCCCCTGGCAAGCGGCGAACTGAGCCTCGAGGCCTACTGCGCCGCCGACCATCTGCTCGTAAGCGTCTCCGGGCGCCCCTTCGGGCACGTCGACGAGGCCCTCGCCGCCCTCGGGCGGACCCGACGCATCGTGTTCACCGTCAACCAGTTCTTCACTGCGGGCATCGTCGTCGCGAACTCGGACCTGCTCACCGCCCTGCCGCGCCACTTCCTGGCTTCCACCGGCACCACCGACCAGGTGGCCGTGCGAGCGCTGCCGATGGAGCTGCCGCGCGTCGACGTCGAGGCGCTGTGGCTGCGCCAGCGCGCCGCCCGGCCGGGCCACGAGTGGATGCGCAGCGCGGTGATCCGCGCCGCCGCCCTCTCGCACGCCGAGCCGGCGTCGGAACCAGTCAGATGAAGCGCCTGACCCGACACCTGCAGCCGGACGACCTGCGGGGCGCCGCGCGCCTCGCGGTCCGCGCAACGGTCGACGTCACCTCGCTCGTCGAGGCGCTGCACGCCGAGATCGCACGCATCCCGCTGGTCACGCGACGCTCGAAAACCGGCCGCACCGACGGCCTGACCGGTTTCGTCTATCGGACCGTGCGCGGCGTCACCCGCGGCGTCGGCTTCGGGCTCGACCACGTCCTCGGATGGCTGGCTCCGCGGTTGCTCGCCGACACACCGTCCACGGATGCGCGCTGCGCGGCGGTGTCCGCGCTCAACGGCGTGCTCGGCGACCATCTCGCCGCCACCCGCAACCCGCTCGCGATCCGGATGAGCCTGCGCCAGGCGGGACGCCCGCTGCGGCTGCAGCGCCAGGCGCTCGCCGACGCTTGCCCCGACGCCCGTTCGCACGTCGTCGTGCTGGCGCACGGCCTGTGCATGAACGACCGCCAGTGGGCCCGGCACGGGCACGACCACGGCGCCGCGCTCGCGCTCGACCTCGACTGCACGGCGCTCTACCTGCACTACAACAGCGGGCTCCCGATCGCGCTGAACGGCCGCCGCTTTGCGCGCCTGCTCGAGAAGCTCTTCGAGCAGTGGCCGGTCCCGATCGAGCGCCTCTCGGCCGTCGCGCACAGCATGGGCGGCCTCGTCACCCGCAGCGCGTGCCTGCACGCCGAGCGCGACGGCCTTGCCTGGCGGCGACGACTCGACGCGGTCGTCTTCCTCGGCACGCCGCACCGGGGCGCGCCGCTCGAGCGCGGCGGCCACTGGTTCGAGACGCTGCTGGCCGTGAGTCCGTACAGCGCGCCCTTCGCGCGCCTGGGCAAGATCCGCAGCGCCGGCATCGTCGACCTGCGCCACGGCGCCGTCGCAGATCACGGCGCCGTCGCAGATCACGGAGCGGCGCGGATCCCGCCGTTGCCCGAAGGCGTGCGTTGCCTCGCCATCGCGGGGACCCTTGGCCGCCGTGCCGGCGACCTGAAGGATCGGCTCATCGGCGATGGCATCGTTCCGTTGCCCAGCGCGCTCGGGCGCGGTGGCCGAGGCACTCCGGCGCTGTTCGACCGCCACGCGCAGTCGATCAGCTTCGAGACCGGCCATCTCGAACTGCTCGAGTGCCCTTCCGTCTACGCGCAGATCAGGCGCTGGCTGGCGACCCCATCCGGTTCCGCCTGAACGCGGCCCCAAACCGGCATCCAGAAACAAAAAAGCCACCCCGAAGGGTGGCTTTTCTGCGTCGGAGGTTTGCCTGACGATGTCCTACTTTCACGAGCGTAGTGCTCACTATCATCGGCGCTACAGCGTTTCACGGTCCTGTTCGGGATGGGAAGGGGTGGTTCCACTGCGCTATGGTCGTCAGGCATGACTTGTTACCCGCCCGCTCCCGGTTACCCGGCGGCGTGCGAGCCAATTCGGATCGAAGATATCGCAACAGCTCTCTGACCTGTCTTCGTGTTCGTTAGGAACACGCGGTTTGTGAGGCATCCACAACCTTGCGTCATCGCGCTGAGCTTTTCGCAAAGTTATAGGGTCAAGCCTCACGGGCAATTAGTACCGGTTAGCTTAACGCATTACTGCGCTTCCACACCCGGCCTATCAACGTCCTGGTCTAGGACGACCCTTCAGGGGGATCGAGTCCCCAGGGAGATCTCATCTTCAGGCGAGTTTCCCGCTTAGATGCTTTCAGCGGTTATCTCGTCCGCACTTAGCTACCCTGCAATGCCACTGGCGTGACAACAGGTACACCAGAGGT
>JANJTK010000261.1 GCA_024711155.1 Burkholderiaceae bacterium | reverse complement strand
GCCGCGGCTCATCGCCGAGCGCTTCGGCCGCGCCGAGGTCGAGCAGCTGGCGGCCGGGCTCCTGGTGGAGGAGGCGCCGTGAGCGCCGCACTCGAGCCGCTGCTCCGGGACCACCGCGCGGTCATCTGCGTGGGCACCGGTGGCGTGGGGAAGACGACGACGGCCGCGGCCCTGGGGCTCCTCGCGGCGCGCCTCGGGCGGCGCACCATGGTGCTCACCATCGACCCGGCGCGGCAGCTCGCGCGCGCGCTCGGCCTCCACACGCTCGGGCTCGCCGGCGAGGCGGTGGACACGCGGGGCCTCGCGCCCGAGGGGCTGCTCCACGCGGGCATGCTCGACCTCAAGGGCGCGTGGGACGCCTTCATCGCGCGCCACGCGCCGAGCGAGGCCACGCGCGACGCGCTCTACGCGAACCCCTTCTACCAGCGGCTGTCGACGTCCTTCGCGGGCTCGACGGAGTACATGGCCATCGAGGAGCTCTGCCGCCTCGACGAGAGCCGCGCCTACGACCTGGTCATCATCGACACGCCGCCCTCGGCCCACGCCCTCGACTTCCTCCGCGCGCCGGAGCGCCTCGAGAAGCTCCTCGCCCCGGAGGTGTCGCGGTGGATCCTCGGGCGGGAGCGCCCGGGCGCGCTGCAGGCCCTCACCAACGCGGTGAGCTTCGCGGTGCGGCGCCTCGAGGGGGCCCTGGGCACGCGAACCATGGGGGAGATCTCCGCCTTCTTCGCCGCGCTCGACGCGCTCTTCGGCGACCTCGCGGCCCGGGCCGAGCGCTCGCGGGCGCTCCTCTACGGGCCGGGTACGGCCTTCGTGCAGGTGCTCGCCCCGACCGAGCGGGAGCTCGCGGGCGCCCGGGAGCTCGGCGCCGCGCTGCGCGGCCTGGGGGCGCCGCTCAAGGCCGCCATCGCCAACCGCACGCACCCGCTGCCGGTGGCGGCGGGCACCGACGGGGCCAGAGCGCTCGAGGCCCTCGCCTTCGAGCCCGCGGTGGAGGGCTGGCTGCGCT
>JANJTK010000071.1 GCA_024711155.1 Burkholderiaceae bacterium | reverse complement strand
TCGCGGATGATGTAGCGCGCGACGAACTCCGGCGTGTCCTCGAACATGTGGATGAAGCCGTGCAGCTCCTTCAGGACGTCGTTCGGAAGGTGCTGCGAGGTGCGCGTCTCGCCGAACAGGAAGATCGGGATGTCGGCGTTGCGCCGGCGCGTCTCGACGATGAACTTGCGCAGGTCCGAGACGGCCTTGCTCTCCTGGCCGTCGTCGCCGAGTTCCTCGTCGTCGATCGAGACGATGAACGCCGACGCGCGCGCCGCCTGGTTGGCGACCATCGAAACGTCGGTGTAGGTGAAGCCGCCGACCACCTCCCACTGCTGGTCCTCGATCGCCTTCGCGAGCGCGCGGATGCCCAGGCCGCTGGCGGAATCGGCCTTCCAGTCCTCGTCGATGACGACGATCGGGAAACGGAACTTCATGTGGGGCAACCCGGGGAACGCGTTGGCGGGCGGCGGGAGCGCCCGCCGACAAGGACGAAAGACGAAAGTTAAGCACAAATCGCGCAGCGGGCCGGTGCGCGCGCCGACGCGCGGGGGCGCCCGTTGCGCGGCGCCGACGGATCAGACGACGCGCACGGTGGGGCCGTAGCGGGCGAGCGCCGCGTCGGCCGTCAGCAACAGGATCGGTTCGGCGACGCTCTGGGCGACGAGCAGGCGGTCAAAGGGATCGCGATGATGCCATGTGAGGCTCGCAACGACGCCCAGGTGCTCTCGCAGGATCGGGAGCGCGACGAAGCCGTCCGCCTCGGCAGCGTCCGCGATGAGCCCGGGTTCGAAGTCGAGCTTGCCGAGGCTGCGCTTGATCGCGATCTCCCAGATCGAACCCAGGCTGTAGCGGACCTCGGCACCGGGCGCGAGCAGAAGTCGGCGAGCGGGAGCTGCGAGCCGCGCGTCGTCGGCCAACGCCCACAACAGCACCTGCGTGTCGAGCAGGTACCGCATCGTTCAACGCGCGCCGAACATCGCCTCGATCTCTTTCTCGGCCAGGCGATCGAAGTCTTCGGGGATCGCGACGCGACCGCGCAGCGACCCAAAGCGCACCCGCCGACCCCTGAAAAGCGGCACGAGTTGCGCCAGCGGGCGCCCGGCCTTGGCGATGACGATCGTCTCGCCCGCGGCGGCGCGCTCGACCAGCGCCGACAGCTGCGTTTTCGCGTCGTAGAGATTGACCACCTGTTGCGTCATGATCGTCGGCTTCACGAGTTGACCAACTTTGGTCATTATTGTCCGCGCGAACGCAGCCGCAGTCAATCGGCCCGGCGGCCGAACCGGTCGGCGCAACTCGGCGGTCTGGAGATTGTTACCATCGACCGTCGACCACGATTCGGGATTCGGGAATGACCGCAGACGACCGGGCGCCGAAAGCGAGCGCGCCGCAACCGGCAGGCGCGTCGAGTGCTGGGGCCGGCGAAAGCGCGGCGGGCGACGAAAGCGCGGCCGCCGGCGGGCGCGCAGTGGCCGGCTGGCCGCGGGTCGCGGTCTACGGCGCCGGCGCGGTCGGGTGCTTCTTCGGCGCCATGCTCGCCGAGGCCGGCGCGCCGGTGACGCTGATCGGCCGCGCCAACCACGTCGAGGCCATCCGGCGCGACGGGCTGCTGTTCGACAGCCCCGGCGCGAAGCGGCGCGTGCGGATCGCCGCCGACACCGGGCCGCAGGCGGTGCGCGACGCGCAGCTCGTGCTCTTTTGCCTGAAGACGCGCGACACCGACGAGGGCGCGCGCACGCTGGCGCCGCTGCTGCCCCCCGACGCGATCGTCGTCAGCCTGCAGAACGGCGTCGACAACGTGCCGAGAATGCGCGCGGCCGGCGTCGACGCGCTGGGCGCGGTGGTCTACGTGGCGACGTCGATGCCGGCACCCGGGCACCTGCTTCACGCGGGGCGCGGCGACCTGGTGCTCGGCGAGTACGGGGCGCGCATGAGTGCCGCCGAGGCCGACGCCGAGGGCACGACGCGGCGCGCGCGGCTCGTGGCCGGGTGGTTCGAGCGCGCCGGCGTGCCGTGCCGCGTCGAAGCCGACGCGCGCGTCGAATTGTGGAACAAGCTGGTCATGAATTGCGCCTTCAACGCCATCTCGGCGCTCGGCCGCTCGCGCTACGGGCCGATGATCGACGACGCGGACGTGCGCGCGCTGATGCGCGAGGCGATCGCCGAGTGCGTCGCGGTCGCGCACGCAGAGGGCGTCGCCATCCCCGACGCCGGCGCGCAGTACGAGGACGCGATGCGGCTCGGCGAGGCGATGCGCAACGCGAGCTCGTCGACCTCGCAGGACCTCTCGCGCGGGCGCGCGACCGAGATCGACTCGCTCAACGGCTACGTCGCTCGGCGCGCGCAGGCGCTAGGGGTGGCGACGCCGGTGAACCGGGCGCTGACGGTGCTGGTGCGGTTGCTGGAGCGGTCGGTGACGGCCTGACGGTCGAGATGCGGCCGCGAAGGCTTCCGGAGGCCGAATGGCGCTACAATCTGACCAGTCTGGTCAGCATCGAGGATCCGCCGTGGACAACTGGCAGATGCAGCAAGCCAAGGCAAGCCTGTCCGAACTCGTCAAGCGCGCGGCCAGCCGGGGGCCGCAGACGATCACGCTGCATGGGCGGGCAGTCGCCGTCGTGCTCTCGCGCGAGGACTTCGAACGCCTGAGTTCCAACTCCCGGTCGCTGGTCGACTTCATGCGCGAGTCGCCGCTGCACGGGCTGGACGATCTGGAATTTCCGCGCGATCGCGGCCCCGCCCGCGAGGTCGCGCTCTGACTCGGCGGAGCTCCGACACGGCCACGCCTTGAGCTACCTGATCGACACCAACGTGTTGTCGGAGCTGCGCCGCAAGGCACCGGAGCGGCGCGTCGTTCAATGGGTCGACGCCCGCCCGTCTGCGATGCTGTACCTCAGCGTGCTCACGCTCGGTGAACTGCGCAAAGGCATCGAGGTCTTGCCGGACAGGAGGCGCCGCGCTGCTCGATTGGCTCGAGAGCGATCTCCCGGCGTTCTTCTCGGGCCGCGTGCTCGCGATCGACGCCCGCGTCGCCGATCGGTGGGGCCGCATGCTCGCGGCCGCGCGGCGCCCGCTGCCGGCCGTCGACAGTCTTCTCGCAGCCACCGCGGCGAGCCACGACCTGACGATTGTCACGCGCAACGGGCGCGATTTCGCAGGACTCGGGGTCCCGGTGATCGACCCGTGGACCGACGAGGATCCACTGGCGGGCCCGCGCCATCGGGTGCAGGAACCCCGGCGAGACGTTGCGGCGGGTCGTCGAAGGAAGCCCGCTTGACCGCCCCCAGGCGTATCTTTCGCGCCGACGGGCAGCTGCCGCGGATCAGCCTTCCACCTTCTCGAACCCGAACTCCCCGTCCGCGCAATCCACCCGGATCGCATCCGACGGCCCGAACTTTCCTTCGAGCACCAGCCGCGCCATCGGGTTCTCGACTTTCTGCTGGATCGCGCGCTTCAGCGGCCGGGCACCGTAGAGCGGATCGAAGCCGGCCTTCGCGAGCTCGGCCAGCGCGGCGTCGGACACCTCGAGCCCCATCTCGCGCTCGGCCAGCCGCTTGCGCAGGCTCTCGAGCTGGATCTTCGCGATCGACGCGATGTGCTCGGCGCCCAGCGCGTGGAAGACGACGATCTCGTCGATCCGGTTGATGAACTCGGGCCTGAAGTGCTGGCGCACCTCGACCATCACCGCGTCCTTGATGATCTCCGGGTCGTTCATGCCGGGGTCGGCGCCGAGACGCTGGATCTCGTGCGAGCCGAGGTTGGAGGTCATCACGATGACGGTGTTGCGGAAGTCGACCGTGCGGCCCTGGCCGTCGGTGAGCCGCCCGTCGTCGAGCACCTGCAGCAGCACGCCGAAGACGTCGTGGTGCGCCTTCTCGACCTCGTCGAAGAGGATCACGCTGTAGGGTTTGCGGCGCACCGCTTCGGTGAGATAGCCGCCCTCCTCGTAGCCGACGTAGCCGGGAGGCGCGCCGATCAGCCGCGCGACCGAGTGCTTCTCCATGAACTCGCTCATGTCGATACGGATCAGGTGATCTTCGCTGTCGAACAGGAACTCGGCGAGCGTCTTGCACAGCTCGGTCTTGCCGACGCCGGTGGGGCCGAGGAACAGGAACGAGCCGTACGGGCGGCGCGGATCGGACAGCCCGGCGCGCGAGCGGCGGATCGCATCCGACACCAGTCGCACGGCCTCGTCCTGGCCGACGACGCGCCGGTGCAGCCGATCCTCCATGCCGAGCAGTTTCTCGCGCTCGCCCTGCATCATCTTGCTCACCGGGATGCCGGTGGCACGCGAGACGACCTCGGCGATCTCCTCGGCGCCGACCTGCGTGCGCAGCAGCTTCGGCCGGGCGCCTTCCTTCGGCGCGCCGGCCTCGGCTTCGCTCGCGCTCCTCAGGCGCCCTTCGAGTTCGGGGAGCCTGCCGTACTGGATCTCGGCGAGCTTGTCGAACTGCCCCTTGCGCTGCAACTCGGCCATCTGTGCGCGCAGCTGGTCGATCTCGGTCTTGATCTGCGCCGAGCCCTGCACGCTCGCCTTCTCGGCGCGCAGCACCTCGTCGAGGTCGGAGTACTCGCGCTCGAGCCGGGCGATCTCGGCCTCGATCAGCTCCAGGCGCTTCTTCGAGGCCTCGTCGGTTTCCTTCTTCACCGCCTCGCGCTCGATCTTGAGCTGGATGATGCGGCGATCGAGCCGGTCCATCGACTCGGGCTTGCTGTCGATCTCCATCTTGATCCGCGCGGCCGCCTCGTCGACCAGGTCGATCGCCTTGTCCGGCAGGAAGCGGTCGGTGATGTAGCGGTGCGAGAGCTCGGCCGCGGCGACGATCGCCGGATCGGTGATGTCGACGCCGTGGTGCAGTTCGTAGCGCTCCTGCAGCCCGCGCAGGATCGCGATCGTGTCCTCGACGCTCGGCTCGCCGACCATCACCTTCTGGAAGCGCCGCTCGAGCGCCGCGTCCTTCTCGACGTACTTGCGGTACTCGTCGAGCGTGGTGGCGCCGACGCAGTGCAGCTCGCCGCGCGCGAGCGCCGGCTTGAGCATGTTGCCGGCGTCCATCGACCCCTCGGCCTTGCCGGCGCCGACCATCGTGTGCAGTTCGTCGATGAAGACGATCGTGCGCCCTTCCTCGGCCGCGAGTTCCTTCAGCACCGCCTTCAGGCGCTCCTCGAATTCGCCGCGGAACTTCGCGCCGGCGATCAGCGCAGCCATGTCGAGCGACAGCACGCGCTTGTCCTTCAGCGTCTCGGGCACCGCGCCGTCGACGATGCGCTGCGCGAGTCCCTCGACGATCGCGGTCTTGCCGACGCCGGGTTCGCCGATCAGCACCGGGTTGTTCTTGGTGCGCCGCTGCAGGATCTGGATCGTGCGCCGGATCTCCTCGTCGCGCCCGATCACCGGATCGAGCTTGCCCTGGCGCGCACGCTCGGTCAGGTCGATGGTGTATTTCTTCAGCGCCTCGCGCTGGCCCTCGGCTTCGGCGTTGTCGACGCCGGCGCCGCCGCGCACCGCGTCGATCGCGGCCTCGAGCGCCTTGCGCGTGAGCCCGGCGTCCTTCGCGATGCGCCCGGCCTCGCCCTTGTCCCCGGTGAGCGCAAGCAGGAACATCTCGGTGGCGACGAACTGGTCGCCGCGCTTGAGCGCCTCCTTTTCGGACAGGTTCAGCAGGTTCACGAGATCGCGCCCGACCTGCACCTCGCCGCCGGTGCCCGAGACCTGCGGCAAGCGCTTGATCGCCGCGTCGGCGGCGCTCTTCAGCGCCGCCGCGCGCACCCCGGCGCGCTCGAGCAGCGTGCGCCCGGAGCCGTCGGCCTGCCCGGCGATCGCCGCCAGCAGGTGCAGCGGCTCGATGTACTGGTTGTCGTTGGCCAGCGCGAGGCTCTGGGCGTCCTGCAAGGCCTGCAGGAACTGGGTGGTGAACTTGTCTTGGCGCATGGGCTCCCCTGGCGGGCGGATACGGCGGATGCGGAGGGCCGGACGGCGCTCCGTTGGCCCGATCACACCGATTTGCGGGTCGCGCGAGGGGTTTTCAAGGGCCGGCGCGACTCCGGCCGCGTCCTCAGCTGGCGAGGCGGTAGCCGATCGCAGCCGCGCCCAGCGAGCCGGCGACGTGCGCCAGGCTGTGCGCGAGCGCGAGCGCGAACGCGCCGCGCTGCAGCATCCCGAGCGATTCGATCGAGAAAGTCGAAAAGGTGGTGAGCGCGCCCAGGAAGCCCGTGACCGCGAACAGGCGCCAGGCCGGATCGAGCGTCGGATGACGCGTGAACCACGCCACCGCCACGCCGATCAGCAGGCCGCCGGCGACGTTGGCAAGCAGGGTGCCGTACGGCAGGCCGCGGCCGTCGCCGTTGAGCCACAGGCCGAGTCCCCAGCGCAGCCAGGCCCCGAGCACGGCGCCGGCGGCAACGGCGACGAACCCCGCGCCGCTCACCACCGCGCGGCCGCCTGCTCGTCGGTGTCGCGCGCCTCGACCCAGCGCGCGCCGTCGGGCGTGCGCTCCTTCTTCCAGAACGGCGCTTGCGTCTTCAGGTAGTCCATCACGAATTCGCAGGCGGCGAAGGCCTCGCCGCGGTGCGCCGAGGTGACGACGACGAGCACGATCTGGTCGCCCGGGGCGAGGTCGCCGATGCGGTGGACGACGAGCAGGTCGAGCAGGTTCCAGCGCTCGCGCGCCTGCGCGCAGATGTCCTCGAGCGCGCGCTCGGTCATGCCCGGATAGTGCTCGAGCGTCATCGACGACACGCCGGCGCCTTCGTTGAGCTCGCGCACCGTGCCCACGAAGACGGCGACCGCGCCGACGTCGAGCCGGCCGGCGCGCAACGCGGCGATCTCGGCGCCGACGTCGAAGTCCTGCGGCTGGACGCGGACGGGCACGATCAGGCTCCGGTCACGAGCCACATGTTTCATGCGCATATCGTGGGCGCATCGCGAGCAGGGGTCAACCGCCGGTGACCGGCGGGAAGAACGCCACCTCGGCGCCGTCGCGCAGCCCGGTGTCGGGACGCGCCATCGACTGGTCGACGGCGACCCGGATCGAGCGCCCTTCGGCAAGCGCCTCGGCCCAGGCGCCTCCGCGCTCGCGCAGCCACGCGCGCAACTCGCCCGCCGTCGCGACGCCGCGCGGCAGCGCGAGCGTCTCGCGGTCGCGGCCGAGCGTCTCGCGCAGGCTGGCGAAGTACAGGATCGTGATCGTCATCGGCGTCAACCCAGCAGCTCGGAGAACGGCAGGAAGCGCACCGCGTCGCCGGCCGCAATCGCGTGGCCGGGCGGATTGTCGAGCAGTCCGTCGGCCCAGACGGTCGACGTCAGCACGCCGGACCCCTGGTTCGGGAACAGGTCGAGACCGCCCTGCGCGTTGATCCGGACGCGCAGGAACTCGCGCCGCCGGTCGGGCTTCGGCCAGTCGAAATCGGCGCGCATCGACAGCGTGCGCGGCGCGACGTCGGTCATGCCCTGCAGGCGCTGCACGAACGGCCGCACCAGCAGCAGGAACGTCACGAAACTCGACACCGGATTGCCGGGCAGCCCGAGGAAATGCGCGCTGCCCAGGTCGACGGCGCGCCGCACGTGCCCGTACGCGAGCGGCTTGCCGGGCTTGATCGCCATCTGCCACAACTTCAGCTCGCCCTCGGCCTGCACGGCGGGCTTGACGTGGTCTTCGTCGCCCACCGACACGCCGCCCGAGGTGACGATCAGGTCGTTGCCTTGCGCGGCACGGCGCAGCGCGGCGCGCGTGGCCTCGAGCGAGTCCGGCACGTTGCCGAGGTCGGTCACTTCGCAGTCGAGCGCGCGCAGCAGTGCGCCGAGCACGTAGCGGTTGCTGTTGTAGATCGCGCCGGGCCGCAGCGGCTCGCCCGGCATCGCGAGTTCGTCGCCGGTGAAGAAGCACGCCACGCGCACGCGCCGGCGCACCGGCAGCGTCGCCAGCCCCACCGAGGCCGCCAGCCCCGCGGCCTGCGGGCCGAGTCGCGCCCCGGCGTGCAGGATCACGCTGCCGGCGCGGATGTCCTCGCCGGCGCGCCGGATCCACTCGCCGGGCGCCGGGCAGTGCGCGAACGTGGCCATGTCGCCGTCGGCCTGCGCCATCTCCTGCATCACGATCGCGTCGGCTCCCTCCGGCACCAGGCCGCCGGTGAAGATGCGCGCCGCCTCGCCGCGAGCAAGCGCGCTCCCGACGTGACCGGCCGGGATGCGCTGCGCGACTCGCAACTGCACCGGGCGCTGCGCCGATGCGCTTCCGAGGTCGGCGCGGCACACGGCGTAGCCGTCCATCTGGGTGTTGTCGCGCGGCGGCACGTCGAGCGTCGAGCGGATGTCGGCCGCGAGCACGCGGCCGCTGGCCTCGAGCGTGTCGACGGTCTCGACGTCTGCAACCGGAGCCGCCTGCGCGAGCAGCGCGGCGAGCGCGTCATCGAGCGGCAGCAACGCCTGCGGCTTCATGCTTCAGGTCCATGTGGGCGACGATGAATTCGACGATCTCGTCGGGACGGTTCAGGTCGAGCACCGGAAGCGGCGTCTCGAGCGGCGTGTCGAGCGGCGCGTCGGTGGCGATCGCCACGATGTTCGGGTCGCCCGGATGCAGCGGCGGCTTGCCGACCGACGCGCGGTAGACCTCGATCTTCGGAATCGGCGCCTGCTTGTAGCCTTCGACCAGCACCAGGTCGCACGGGGAAAAGTGCCGCAGTTGCTCGTGCATCGTCGGCTCGGCCTCGTTGCGCAGCTCGTGCATCAGCACCCAGCGCTGGTCCGACGTGATCAGCACTTCGGAGGCGCCCGCTTCGCGATGCCGGTACGAGTCCTTGCCCGGCTGGTCGATGTCGAAACGGTGATGCGCGTGCTTGATCAGCGACACGCGCAGCCCGCGCCCGACCAGGCGCGGAATCAGCTGCTCGATCAGCGTCGTCTTGCCCGATCCGGAATAGCCGGCGAAACCGAAGACTTTCATGGCGAGTCAAGCGTACCGCACGGGGGGCGCCGAGGAGGATCAGCCCCTCTTCGCCGCAGGGCCCTGCGCGGCCCCGCCGGCTGCGCAGCGCTCGGCGATGAAGCGCTGGAGCGCCCCGACGTCCGCGCCCATGCGCTCGAAGCGTTGCGGCCGGTTCTCGAGATCCTCGTAGCCGGGCGGCCGCGGCGCCTCCTCGCCGATCGCTTCGCGGATCGCGTCGGCGAACTTGGCCGGCTGCGCGGTCTCCAGGCAGATCATCGGCACGCCGGGCTCGCGCCACCGCTGCGCGACGCGCACGCCGTCGGCGGTGTGGGTGTCGATCGTCACTCCGTAGCGCGCGCGGGTCTCGCGGATCGTCGCGAGTCGGTCGGCGTGCGTGCTGGCGCCTGACACGAAGCCGTAGTCGGCCAGCCGCGCGAACTCGGGTGTTCCCGCCAGGTCGAACTCGCCGCGCTCGTCGAGCGCGCGCCAGAGCGCCGACACGCGCGCCGGGTCGCGGCCGACGAGGTCGTAGACGAAGCGTTCGAAGTTCGACGCCTTCGAGATGTCCATCGACGGGCTGCTGGTCTGGTGCGTCTCGGCGGCCGCCCGCGGACGATAGCGCCCGCTGCGGAAGAACTCGTCGAGCACGTCGTTCTCGTTGGTCGCGACGACCAGCCGCGCGATCGGCAGCCCCATCGCTCGCGCGATGTGGCCGGCGAGCACGTTGCCGAAGTTGCCCGACGGCACCGCGAACGAGACGCGCTGCGAGTCGTCGGTGGTCGCGGCGAACCACGCCTTGAAGTAGTAGACGACCTGCGCGACGACGCGCGCCCAGTTGATCGAGTTGACCGTGCCGATCGCGTAGCGCTGCTTGAAGGCGAGGTCCGCCGACACCGCCTTGACCATGTCCTGGCAGTCGTCGAACACGCCGTCGACCGCGATGTTGAAGATGTTGGGGTCGTCGAGCGAAAACATCTGCGCGGTCTGGAACGGACTCATCCGCCCATGAGGCGACAGCATGAACACGCGGATTCCGCGCCGGCCCCGCATCGCGTGCTCGGCGGCGCTGCCGGTGTCGCCGGAAGTCGCGCCGAGGATGTTCAGCTCGCGCCCTTCCTTCGCCAGCACGTACTCGAACAGGTGTCCGAGCAACTGCATCGCGACGTCCTTGAACGCGAGCGTCGGCCCGTTCGACAGCCGCAGCAGGTGCAGGCCCGGCTCGAGCGCGCGCAGCGGCGTGATCTCCTCCGAACCGAAGGTGCGCGCGGTGTAGGTGCGCGCGACCAGTTCGCGCAGGTCGGCCCCGGGAATGTCGTCGATGTACAGCCGCAGGATCTCGAACGCGAGTTCGGCGTACGACAGCCGCCGCCAGCGGGCGAGCCGCGCCGCGTCGACGCGCGGATACGCCTCGGGCACGACCAGCCCGCCGTCGGGCGCGAGGCCGCCCAGCAGGATCTCGGTGAAGCGGGCCGGCGGCATGCCGCCGCGGGTGGACAGGTATCTCATCGCGGTTCAGTCGAGTTCTTCGAGGCGGATGCGGATCGCCTTCGACAGCACGGTCGGCAGCGCCTCGATGCGCGCGACCGCGGCCATGATCTGGCGCTCGATCGTGCGGTGGGTGAGCAGGATGATGTCGGTCTGGTTCTCGCCCTCGGCCGGCTCGCGCTGCAGCGCCGCGTCGATCGAGATGCGCTCGTCGGCGAGGATGCGGGTGATGTCGGCGAGCACGCCGGGTTCGTCGGCCACGCGCAGGCGCAGGTAGCTGGCCGTCTGCACCGACTCGATCGGCAGGATCGGCTCGTCGGACAGCGCCTCGGTCTGGAACGCGAGGTGCGGGACGCGGTTCTCCGGATCGGCGGTGAGGCTGCGCGCGACGTCGACCAGGTCGGCGACCACCGCGCTCGCGGTCGGCTCGGCGCCGGCCCCCTTGCCGTAGTACATCGTGTGCCCGACGGCGTCGCCCTTGACCCAGACCGCGTTCATCGCGCCCTCGACGTTGGCGATCAGCCGGCGCGCCGGAATCAGGGTCGGGTGCACGCGCAGCTCGATGCCGGCCGGCTCGCCGTCGCTGCCGTCGCGCCGCCGCGTGATGCCGAGCAGCTTGATCCGGTAGCCGAGTTGCTCCGCGTAGCGGATGTCCTCGGCCTGCAGCTTCGTGATGCCCTCGACGTAGGCGCGCTCGAACTGCACCGGCACGCCGAACGCGATCGCCGCCAGGATCGTCGCCTTGTGCGCGGCGTCGATTCCCTCGATGTCGAAGGTCGGGTCGGCCTCGGCATAGCCGAGCCGTTGCGCTTCCTTCAGCACGTGGTCGAACGGCAGCCCCTTGTCGCGCATCTCGGACAGGATGAAGTTGGTGGTGCCGTTGATGATCCCCGCGATCCACTCGATGCGGTTCGCGGTCAAGCCCTCGCGCAAGGCCTTGATGATCGGGATGCCGCCGGCGACCGCCGCCTCGAACGCGACCATCACGCCCTTGCGCGAGGCCGCCTGGAAGATCTCGTTGCCGTGCACGGCGAGCAACGCCTTGTTGGCCGTCACCACGTGCTTGCCCTGCTCGATCGCCTCGAGCACCAGCGTGCGCGCGATGCCGTAGCCGCCGATCAGCTCGACCACCACGTCGATCTGCGGGTCGTTCACCACGTCGCGCGCGTCGCCGACCACCTGCACCGAGTCGCCGACGATCGCCCGCGCGCGCGCCACGTCGAGGTCGGCCACCTTGGTGATCTCGATGCTGCGCCCGGCCCGCCGCCGGATCTCGTCCTGGTTCCGGCGCAGCACCTCGAAGGTGCCGCC
>JANJTK010000061.1 GCA_024711155.1 Burkholderiaceae bacterium | reverse complement strand
GCCGCGCGCCGCGTGCAGGTTGGCGGCGGCCACGTCGCACACGTGCCAGCCGGCCGCGATCAGCAGCCGGTCGATTTCTGCTCGGGCGAGTTCCTCGGGGGTGGGCACCTGTTTCGGACCAGGTCTTGGGGTTGTGGGCCGGAGTGTAGCGGGCAGCCAGCGGGCGGTCGACCCGATTCCGCCTCGCTCATGCCATTCGCTGCCCGACCCCGTCGCCCAGCTCCGGAAACTCCGCCAGCTTCTGGTAAAGCGTCGCGCGCGCGATCCCGAGCCTCCGTGCAGCCTGCACCCGATTCCCGCCGGTGGCCTGCAGCGCCTCGCGGATCGCCGCGCGCTCGAGTTCGGCGATCCGCTCGGGCAAGGTGGCGGCGCTCGTTGCGGGTGCCGCATTGGATGCGGGTACCGCCGCGGCGCCAGGGCGTGCAAGCACGGCCGGCGTCCCCTCGGGTTCCGCCACCGCATCGATCTCCGGCACCACCTCGCGCAACGCTTCCAGCGTCAGCCGCATGCCGTCCCACAGCGAGCACGCGCGTTCGAGCACGTTGCGCAGTTCGCGCACGTTGCCCTGCCACGGCAGCGCGGCGAGCGCCGCGAGCGCGTCGCGGTCGATTTCCTTCGGCAGCATCTCCTGCTCGAGCGCGATCTGCTCGAGCAGGTGCTCGCACAGCGCCTCCAGGTCCTCGGGGCGCTCGCGCAGCGGCGGCAGCCGGATCGGCAGCACGTTGAGCCGGTAGTAGAGGTCCGGGCGGAAGCGGCCCTGCGCCACCAGCGTCGCGAGGTCGACGCTGCTCGCAGCGATCACGCGCACGTCGACGCGCGACACCGCGTTCGAGCCGAGCGGCTCGACCTCGCGCTCCTGCAGCGCGCGCAGCAGCTTGGCCTGCAGCGCCATCGGCATCTCGCCGATCTCGTCGAGGAACAGCGTGCCGCCGTCCGCGAGCTTGAACTTGCCGTCGCGGCCCCGCCGGTCGGCGCCGGTGTACGCGCCGGGCGCGACGCCGAAGAATTCCGCCTCGAGCAGCGTCTCGGGAATCGCCGCCACGTTGACGGCGATGAACGGGCGGCGCGCGCGCGTCGACGCCGCGTGGATCGCCTGCGCGAGCAGCTCCTTGCCGGTGCCGGTCTCGCCGAGCAGCAGCACCGTGGTGCTGAGCACCGCGGCGCGGCGCGCGCGGCTCTTGACGGCGAGCGCGCGCTCGCTGTTGCAGACGAAGATCGATGACGTGTAGCGCGTGCGCCGCTGGCGCGCGAGTTCCTTCTGCGCCTGCGCGAGCTCGCTCTGCAGCCGCCCCATCTTGCCGAACAGCGGCCGGATCGACTCGATCTGGTCGTACAGGATCAGCCCAACCGCACCGATCACTGTGCCCGACTCGTCGTGCAGCGGGAAGCGCGAGACCAGGTAGGTGCCGGCCTTGTTCTCGAGCACGTCGAGCAGGATCGGCTTGCCGGTCTCGACGACGTGCCGCATCAGCGTGTTCGGCACGATCTCCTCGACCGGCCTGCCGATGATCTCGTCGGTGGTCGAGAAGCCGAGGCTCGCCATGTTGCGCTGCCAGCGGTCGTTGACCCAGACGATGCGCGCCGACTTGTCGACCACCAGGATGCCCTCGCACATCTCCGAAAGGTGGTCGAAGAAAGTCTCGGCCGCGAGCCGCAGCACGCGGTCGGAGTCGTGGAACGCATCGAGCGAGCGGGGCATCGGACGATCATAGCCCAGCGCGCATAATCGTCGCATGCGCGCAGCCTGCATGGCCGGCGCGCTGAATCGACGAACGACGACGGGCATCGACGGAGGCGGCCGGTGAAACCGATGAAGAAGAAGGACTTCGAGGACGCGCTCGAGCCGCTGCAGCTCGAGCTCAACGACCTCGCGCACTGGCTGGCCCACACCGGCCGGCGCATGATGGTGCTGCTCGAGGGCCGCGACACCGCCGGCAAGGGCGGCGTGATCGCCACCCTCGCCGAGCGGCTCAACCCGCGCCAGGTGCGCATCGTCGCGCTGCCGAAGCCGACCGACCGCGAGCGCACGCAATGGTACTTCCAGCGCTACGTCGCGCACCTGCCGTCGGCCGGCGAGCTGGTGATGTTCGACCGCAGCTGGTACAACCGCGCCGGCGTCGAGAAGGTGATGGGCTTCTGCACCGCCGACGAGTACCGGCTGTTCCTGAAGCAGGCGCCGGCGTTCGAGAAGATGCTGGTCGACGACGGCATCCTGCTCTTCAAGTACTGGCTCGCAGTCGACCAGGTTTACCAGGAGGAGCGCTTCGCCGAGCGCGCCGAAGACCCGCTGAAGCGCTGGAAGCTGTCGCCGATCGACCTGAAGTCGCGCGAACTCTACGCGGAGTACGGCCGCGCGCGCGACGCGATGTTCGAGGCCACGCACACCAGGCACGCGCCATGGTTCGTCGTGAACTTCGACGACCAGCGCCGCGGCCGGCTGAACCTGATCCGCCACCTGCTCGACCAGGTGCCCGACCGCAAGGTGCCGATCGAGCCGCTCGAGTTGCCGCCGCTGGCCGGCAAGCCGGCGAAGGAGCGCTTCGGCGGGCCGGTCGAGCCGATCCGCGAGCGGTATTGAGGGCGCACGAGCGCGGCCGCGACTGCTCCGGCGACCGCAGCCGCGGCTGCGGCTGCGCCCACCCCCGGTTCAGCGCACGTTGAGCACGCGCATGCCCTGCAGCGCGCCCCCCGCGCGGTCGAGCACGCGCACGGTGACCTGGCGCGCCGCCAGCCCTTCGGGCAGCGGCAGGCTGCCCTTGAGGTGCTGCCAGGCGCCGAGCGTCACCTCGACGGGCGCGAGCGAAATCGTCTCGGCTCGCCCGCCGCGATCGCCCGTGACCACGAACTCCACCACGCCCTCGAACGGCTTGCCGGTTGCTCGCTGGCGCGTCAGCAGCACGTGGTAGGCGAGCCGGCTGCCTTCGTTGGCGAAGCGCCAGCCGCGCACGCCGATCGGGCCGCCGCGCGGATCGGGTGGAAGCACGTCGTCGAACAGCGCGATGTTCTTCTGCAGCCGCTCGACCGACTCGCGTGCGCCAGCCAGCTCGTTGCCGAGGCGCCCCGCGTCGGCGCGCGCCGCCTGCGCGTCGCCCTCGGCCTTCGCGAGCGCACCCTGCAGGCGCGCTCGTTCCCGCTCCAGCTCGTCGACGCGATCCTTCAGCTGCTTCGACTCGACCGGGCCCAGTCGCGCCGGCAGGTACTCTTCCTGCGCGAACCAGAGCCCGCCGGCCCCGATCGCCACGCCGGCGAGCAGCAGCCACAGCCAGTTCGGGACGGCCCAGCGGCGCCGCCGGCTGCCGTAGCTGTAGCGCTCGAAGACCACTGGCCCGTTGCGTCGAAACAGTCCCATCGCGATCGGCCTCCGGGAGCGGCATGCGTGCGCTCCACGGCCGAAGGATAGACGATCGCGGCGCTCAGCCCGGCGCCGGACGCTTCTGCCCGAGCAGCTCGCGCAGGCCGGCGAGCCGCGCCTTCGCCGCCTCGGCGCTGACGGTCGCGCCGGCCGCAGGGCGCGCGTCGAGTTGCATCTCGGCGAGGAAGCGCGACGGCGCCTGCGGGTACTTGTCGCGACCGCGCTTGCGCTCGCGGCACCAGGTCAGCGTGAGGCTGCGCTGCGCGCGCGTGACCGCGACGTACATCAACCGGCGTTCTTCCTCGATCCGGGCGGCGTCCGCGTTGCCCGTGGGCGGTCTCGCGCCCGTGCTCGCGCCCGTGCTCGCGCTCGCGCCCGTTCCCGCACCCGCGCCCGCGTTCGCCGCCGTCGATTCGTCGTCCGCATCGGCCTCGCCAGCCGCCGCCCGGCCGCCGTGGTGCGGCAGCAGCCCTTCCTCGCAGCCGACCACGAAGACGTGCGGGAATTCGAGCCCTTTCGACGCGTGGATCGTCGTCAGGCGCACTGCGTCGACGTCCGCGTCCTTGCGGTCGAGCTGCGACAGCAGCGAGACCGACTGCGCGAGCTGCGCCAGCGTCGAGCCGTCCTCGTCGCCGCGCTTCTTCAGCCACTCGACGAAGTCGCAGACGTTCTGCCAGCGCGCCGCCGCGACCTTGTCGTCGGCGGTGGCGAAGAGGTGCCCGCGGTAGTCGATCACGCGCACCATCTCGTCGAGCAGCTGCCCGGCCGGCTCGCGCGCCGCGCGCCATCCGATGCGGTTGACGAACTGCCCGAACTCGCGCAGCGGCTCGAGCTGGCGCGGCGCGATGCGCTGCTCGACGCCTGACTCGAACAGCGCCTCGAACATCGAGACGTGACGCATCCCGGCGTAGGTGCCGAGCGCCTGCAGCGTCGCCGTGCCGACGCCGCGCTTCGGGGTCGTCACCGCGCGAATGAACGCCGGGTCGTCGTCGTCGTTGGCGAGCAGCCTGAGCCAGGCCATCAGGTCGCGGATCTCGGCGCGCTCGAAGAACGACTGCCCGCCCGACAGCACGTAGGGGATCTTCTCCTTGCGCAGCATCTGCTCGAACACCCGCGCCTGGTGGTTGCCGCGGTAGAGGATCGCGTAGTCGGCATACCTCGCGCGCCGCTCGAAGCGGTGCGCCTGCAGTCGCATCGCAACCGATTCCGCTTCCGCCTCGTCGTGCTCGCACGGCACCACCTGCACCGGGTCGCCGATGCCGTGCTCGGACCACAGCTTCTTCTCGTGCAGCTTCGGGTTGTGCGCGATCAGCCGGTTGGCGGCGGTGAGGATGCTCGCGCTCGAGCGGTAGTTCTGCTCGAGCTTGATCACGCGCAGGCTCGGGTAGTCGGTCGCCAGGCGGCTCAGGTTCTCCAGCGTCGCGCCGCGCCAGCCGTAGATCGACTGGTCGTCGTCGCCGACGGCGGTGAACGCCGCGCGCGGGCCCACCAGCAGCTTCAGCAGCTCGTACTGGCAGGCGTTGGTGTCCTGGTACTCGTCGACCAGCAGGTAGCGCAAGGTCTCGCGCCAGGCCTGCGCGACGTCGGCGTGTTCGCGCAGCAGCCGCACCGGCAGCCCGATCAGGTCGTCGAAGTCGACCGCCTGGTAGGCCGCCAGCGTCGCGGCGTAGTCGCGGTAGGCGCGCGCAATCCCGTGCTCGACGCTGTCCTTCGCCGCGGCCGCCGCGGCGTCCGGGTCGACCAGCGCGTTCTTCCACAGCGAGATCCGGTGCTGCGCCGCGCGCGCGACCTTGCGATCGGTGGTGCCGAGCGCCTCCTGCAAGATGTTGGCCGCGTCGTCGGCGTCGATGATCGAGAAGTTGCGCTTCAGCCCGAGCGCCTGGCCGTCGCGCCGCAGCATCCGCACGCCGAGCGAGTGGAAGGTGCTGACCAGCGGGCGCTGCGCTTCGGGCAGGCGCACCATCTTCGCGAGCCGCTCGGCCATCTCCTGCGCGGCCTTGTTCGTGAACGTGATCGCGCCGATCGCCTGCGAGGCGACGCCGGCCTCGACGAGGTGCGCGATCTTGTGCGTGATCACGCGCGTCTTGCCGCTGCCGGCACCAGCGACGACGAGGCAGGGGCCGTCGAGATAGCGGATCGCTGCGCGCTGGGCGGGATTGAGCTGGACGGACATCGGGGGCGTTGCAGGGGAGGGCGCAGGCGCTGCCGGCGCGCCGGCCCGTCGCGGGGAGCCGGATTCTACCGCGATGCCCGGCGGTTACCGATCCTTACGCCAGTTACCCCTTCGGCACTGTCCGCCCGCGCGCCCCCGCGGCAGACTGGGCTCTCCCAACCCGAAAGGAGTCCCGTCATGTTCGGCAAGATCGTCTTCGCAAGCCTGCTGGCCACGGCCGGCACCGCCGTGTTCGCGCAGGCCGCCACCCCGGGTGTCGACCAGAGGCAGGCCAGCCAGGAGCGCCGGATCCAGCAGGGCGTCGACTCGGGCGCGCTCACCGCGCGCGAGGCTCGCCGCCTCGAAGCCGGCCAGGACCGCGTCGAGCGCATGGAAGGGCGCGCGAAGGCCGACGGCGTCGTCACCCGGCAAGAGCGCGCCCGACTGCATCAGGCGCAGGACGTGCAGAGCCGGCGCATCGCGCGCCAGAAGCACGACCGCCAGCACGACTTCAACCGCGACGGCAGGACCGACCGGCCGCGGCGCCGCTAGATCTCGAGCGGATCCACGTCGAGCTGCCAGCGCACCGGCGAGCGCAACTCGCGCAGCGCTGGCAGCCACGCGCGCAGGAACGCGTGCAACGCGGGGCGCGCCGCCGACTCGACCAGCAGCTGCGCGCGCTCGCGGCCGGCCAGCCGGCTCATCGCCATCGGCACCGGATCGAGCAGCGCGACCGCGCCGCCGGACGGCTGCTCCGCGGCGGCCCGCTTCGCGAGCGCGAGAAACGCCAGCGCGTCGGCCAGCGCGCGCGCCTCCGCGCGCAGCAGCGCCTGGTGGCGGAACGGCGGCAGGCCCACCTCGCGCCGCTCGGCCAGCTGCGCGTCGGCAAACCCCGCGTAGTCGTGGCGCGCCAGGTAGCCGAACAGCGGGTGCTCCGGGAAGCGCGTCTGCACCAGCACGCGGCTGCGCGCCGAGCGCGCGGCGCCGGGGTCGCGGCCCGCGCGCCCGGCGACCTGCATCAGCGTCGCGAACATCCGCTCCGGCGCGCGGAAGTCCGACGAGAACAGCGCGCCGTCGCTGTCGACCGCGACCACCAACGTCAGGCGCCGGAAGTCGTGCCCCTTCGCCAGCATCTGCGTGCCGACCAGCAGGTCGACCTCGCCCGCGTGCGCGGCGTCGATCACCTTCTGCGCCGCGCCGCGCGTGCGCGCGACGTCGCGGTCCAGGCGCGCGATGCGCCGGCCGGGAAACAGTTCGGCGAGTCCCTCCTCGACGCGCTGGGTGCCGCGGCCGAGCGCCTTCAGGTCGACGTTGCCGCAGTCCGGGCACGCGCGCGGCACCGCCTGCTCGGCGCCGCAGTGGTGGCACAGCAGGCGATAGCGCGCACCCTTGCCGGCGGCTCCGACCCGGTGCAGCACGCGATACGCCGAGCACTCGCCGCAACGGCTCAGCCAGCCGCAGCTCTCGCAGGCGAGCACCGGCGCGTAGCCGCGGCGATTGACGAAGACCAGCGCCTGCTCGCCGCGCTCGAGCGCCTGCCCGACCGCCTCGATCGACGCCGGCGCGAGTTCGCAGCGCAGCTTCGCGCCGCGCAGGTCGATGCGTTCGAGCACCGGCAACTGCGCGGCACCGATCCGCTGCGGCAGTTCGAGCAGGCGGTAACGGCCGCGGCGCGCGGCGTGCCAGCTCTCGAGCGACGGCGTCGCCGAGCCGAGCACGATCGGAACGCCGCGCTGCGAGGCGGCCGCGATCGCCAGGTCGCGCGCCGAATAGCGCACCCCGTCCTGCTGCTTGTACGACGCGTCGTGCTCCTCGTCGACGACGATCGCTGCCAGCGCCGGCAACGGTGCCAGCACCGCGAGGCGCGTGCCGATGACGACCCGCGCGCGGCCCTCGACGGCGGAGAGCCAGTGCGCAGCGCGATCGCCGTCAGCGAGGTCGCTGTGCAGCACCGCGACACGCTCGCCGGGGAAGCGCGCCGCGACCTGCGCGGCCAGCTGCGGCGTCAGCGCGATCTCCGGTACCAGCAACAGCACCTGCAGCCCCGGCGAGCGCGCCAGCACCGCAGCGAGCCACTGCAGGTAGACCTCGGTCTTGCCGCTGCCGGTGATTCCGTGCAGCAGGTGCACGCGAAAGCCGTCGGCCGCCAGCAGGGCGTCGAGCGCCGCGCGTTGCGCGTCGTTGAGCGGCTGCGGCGCCGTAGCTTCGGGATCGGCGCCCGCAGGCGCGACGGCGTCGAAGCGCTGCCGCGCGCGCGCGCACACCGAGCCGGGCGCGCGCGGCGCCGGCGGCG
>JANJTK010000044.1 GCA_024711155.1 Burkholderiaceae bacterium | reverse complement strand
GCCTTCGGCAGCGTGGTCTTGATCAGCTCGTGCCGCAGCAGCGAGTTGCACATGTTGCGCAGCATCGCCTCGCGATGGGCGCTGGTGCGGTTCAGTTTGCGTAGTCCGTGACGGTGACGCATGACGGTTTCCTCGCGTGCTCGCCTTGTCCTGTTACGGGCGCTCGAGGCCGGCGGGCGGCCAGTTCTCGAGCTTCATGCCGAGCGTCAGTCCACGCGACGCCAGCACTTCCTTGATCTCGTTGAGCGACTTGCGCCCGAGGTTCGGCGTCTTGAGCAGCTCGTTCTCGGTGCGCTGGATCAGGTCGCCGATGTAGTAGATGTTCTCGGCCTTCAGGCAATTGGCCGAGCGCACCGTCAACTCGAGGTCGTCGACCGGGCGCATCAGCACCGGATCGACCTGCGGCCCGCGCACGCCGCCGATGCCGAAGGCCGCCGCCGGCTCGAGCGCCGGCTCGGCGCCGCCTTCGAGTGCCGCGAACACCGCCAGCTGCTCGACGAGGATGCGCGCCGACTGGCGAACCGCCTCCTCGGGCGCGATCACGCCGTTGGTCTCGACGTCGACGATCAGCCGGTCGAGGTCGGTGCGCTGCTCGACGCGCGCGCTCTCGACCTGGTAGCTGACGCGGCGCACCGGCGAGAACGACGCGTCGAGCACGACGCGCCCGATCGTCTTCGCCTCGTTGAGGTCGCGCATCGTGCCGGGCAGGTAGCCGCGGCCCCGCTCGACCTTGATCGACATGTCGAGCTTGCCGCCCTGGGTCAGCGTCGCGATCACGTGATCCGGGTTGATCACCTCGACGTCGTGCGGCAGGTCGATGTCGGCGGCCGTCACCGGCCCCGGCGAATCCTTTCGCAGCGTGAGGAACACGTCGTCCCGGTTGTGCAGCCTGAACGTCACGCCCTTCAGGTTCAGCAGCAGGTCGACGACGTCCTCGCGCACGCCGTCGATCGTGGAGTACTCGTGCACCACGCCCGTGATCTGCACCTCGGTCGGCGCGTAGCCGACCATCGAGGACAGCAGGACGCGGCGCAGCGCGTTCCCCAGCGTGTGGCCGTAACCGCGCTCGAACGGCTCCATGACCACACGGGCATGCGATGCGCCGAGTTGCTCCACCTCGACGATGCGGGGCTTCAGCATGGCAGTCTGCATAGGTTTCCTCTCGATTAGCGCGAGTACAACTCGACGATCAGGCTTTCGTTGATGTCCGCGGAGAGATCGGCACGGTCGGGCATGCTCTTGAGCACGCCCTCCATCTTGTTCTTGTCGACCGACACCCACGACGGGAAGCCGGACTGCTCGGCGAGGTTGAGCGAATCCTGGATGCGGGCCTGCTTGCGCGAGCTCTCGCGGATCGCCACGACGTCGTTCGATCGCACCATCAGCGACGGGATGTTCACCGCCTGGCCGTTGACCGTCACGGCCTTGTGGCTCACCAGCTGGCGCGCCTCGGCGCGGGTCGAGCCGAAGCCCATCCGGTAGACGACGTTGTCGAGACGGCTCTCGAGCAGCTTCAGCAGGTTCTCGCCGGTGTTGCCCTTGCGCCGCTCGGCCTCGGCGAAATAGCGCCGGAACTGGCGCTCGAGCACGCCGTACATGCGCTTGACCTTCTGCTTTTCGCGCAGCTGCGTGCCGTAGTCCGACGGGCGCGCGCCCGAGATGCGGCCGTGCTGGCCCGGCTTGCTGTCGAGCTTGCACTTGGTGTCGAGGCCCCTGCGGGCGCTCTTCAGGAACAGGTCGGTCCCTTCGCGGCGGGACAGCTTGGCCTTCGGTCCGGTGTAACGTGCCACGTCTTCAGTCCTTCTCGAATTACGCGAATGGCTTCGCGGTCAGTCCGTCTTTGGCGACCCGGCCGCGCGCGGCGGCCTGACAGGTGACGAACGGTGGTCTTTCGGCCGGCTCCGCGGCGCCGTGCAGCGAACTGCGCCGGCTGGCGGTTCGGCGGGGCTCGACGCCCCGCCGGGGCCGCCGGTCGGGCGCCGGAACCGCTCCTGCGCCGCCTGGCCCCGTGTCGGGTGGAGATGCCTCCGTCAGATGCGCCGCTTCTTCGGCGGGCGGCAGCCGTTGTGCGGGATCGGCGTCACGTCCTGGATCTGCATGATCTTGATGCCGAGCGCGTTCAGAGCGCGCACCGACGACTCGCGGCCCGGGCCCGGGCCGCGGATCATCACGTCGAGGTTCTTGATCCCGCACTCCTGCGCGGCACGGCCGGCGGCCTCGGCCGCCACCTGCGCGGCGAACGGCGTCGACTTGCGCGAACCCTTGAAGCCCGCGCCGCCCGACGTCGCCCACGACAGCGTGTTGCCCTGCCGGTCGGTGATCGTGATGATCGTGTTGTTGAACGACGCGTGGACGTGCGCGATGCCGTCGGAGACGTTCTTGCGCGCCTTCTTGCGCAGGCGCGACGCGGCGGCGGCTTGCGCGGCGGATTGTGACTTGGTGGCCATATGCTGGTTCGACTCCGGTCTGGATGAGGGCCGCGCGCGTTACTTCTTCAGCGCGACGCCGGCCTTGCGCGGGCCCTTGCGCGTGCGCGCATTGGTCCGCGTGCGCTGGCCGCGCACCGGCAGGCCGCGACGATGGCGCACGCCGCGATAGCAGCCGAGGTCCATCAGCCGCTTGATCGACATCGACACCTCGCGGCGCAGGTCGCCCTCGATGGTGAGTTTGCCGATCAGCTCGCGGATCCGCTCCAGCTCGGCGTCGTTCAGGTCCTTGACCTTCTTGTCGAACGGAACGTTCGCCACCTGGCAGATCTGGCGCGCGCGCGTGCGGCCGATGCCGTAGATCGCCGTCAGGCCGATCTCGGTGTGCTGACGGTCGGGGATGTTGATGCCCGCAATACGTGCCATGGATATTCCTCGTTCAGCCCTGGCGCTGCTTGTGCCGCGGATCGGTGCAGATGACGCGCACGACACCCTTGCGCTTGATCACCTTGCAATTGCGGCAGATCTTCTTGACTGATGCCATCACTTTCATCGTTCATCTCCCTGCCGGTGGCCGTCGCGTCGCGCCGGCCCGCCGGTACTCGGTCTATCACTTCGCCCTGAAGACGATCCTCGCCCGCGACAGGTCGTACGGCGTGAGCTCGACCGTCACCTTGTCGCCCGGGAGGATGCGGATGTAGTGCATCCGCATCTTCCCGGAGATGTAGCCCAGGACCACGTGGCCGTTCTCGAGCTTCACGCGGAACGTCGTGTTGGGAAGGTTTTCGACGACCTCCCCCTGCATCTGGATGACGTCTTCCTTGCTCATCGCGCGGCACCGGAACCTTTCGGGCCCGCCTTCTTCAGCAGGCTCTCGTACTGGTGCGACATCACGTAGGCCTGCACCTGCGCCATGAAGTCCATCGTCACGACGACGATGATCAGCAGCGAGGTGCCCCCGAAGTAGAACGGGACGTTCCACTTCAGGACCAGGAACTCGGGCAGCAGGCAGACCGCCGTGATGTAGATCGCGCCGACCAGCGTCAGCCGCATCAGGATCCGGTCGACGTACTTCGCGGTCTGCTCGCCCGGACGGATCCCGGGGACGAACGCGCCGCTCTTCTTCAGGTTGTCTGCGGTCTCGCGGCTGTTGAACACCAGCGCCGTGTAGAAGAAGCAGAAGAAGACGATCGCCAGCGCGTACAGCAGGATGTACACCGGCTGGCCCGGCGACAGCGTCGAGGCGATGTCGCGCAGCCAGCGCACCGCCGGGTTGGACACGTCGCCCGACGTGAACCACTGCGCGATCGTCGCCGGGAACAGGATGATCGACGACGCGAAGATCGGCGGGATCACGCCGGCCATGTTCAGCTTCAGCGGCACGTGCGAGGTCTGGCCGCCGTAGACGCGGTTGCCGACCTGCCGCTTCGCGTAGTTGACCGTGATCTTGCGCTGGCCGCGCTCGACGAAGACCACCGCGGCGGTCACGAGCGCCACCAGCGCGATGATCACCAGCGAGACGAATCCGCTCATGGCGCCGGTGCGGATCAGTTCGCCCATTCCGGCCATTGCGCTCGGCAGGCCCGCGACGATGCCGGCGAAGATGATGATCGAGATGCCGTTGCCCAGCCCGCGCTCGGTGATCTGCTCGCCGAGCCACATCAGGAACATCGTCCCGGTGACCAGCGACACCGCGGTCACGAAGCGGAACGTGGGGCCCGGGTCGAGGACCAGCCCCGGCTGCGCCTCGAGCGCGACCGCGATCCCGATCGCCTGGAACGTCGCCAGACCGACGGTGAACCAGCGCGTGTACTTCGTGATCTCGCGGCGCCCCGCCTCGCCTTCCTTCTTCTTCGCCTCGAGGAACGGCACGACCACGGTGAGCAGCTGCATGATGATCGACGCCGAGATGTACGGCATGATCCCGAGCGCGAACACCGTGAAGCGCGACAGCGCGCCACCCGAGAACAGGTTGAACATCCCCAGGATGCCGCCCTGCTGGCCCTTGAACAGCTGCGCGAGCTGCCCCGGGTCGATCCCCGGCACCGGGATGTGCGCGCCGAGCCGGTAGACGACGAGCGCGAGCGCCAGGAAGACCAGTCGGCGCTTGAGGTCGCCGAACTTGCCTGTCCTGGCCAGCGCTGCTGCTTGCGTTGCCACGTCTGTCTTCCGGATCCTTCGCTCGCCGCCGGAGCCGTCAGGCCACCGAGCCGCCGGCCGCCTCGATCGCGGCCTTCGCGCCGCGGGTCGCGGCGACGCCCTTCAGGTTGACCGCGCGCGAGATCGCGCCGGACAGGATCACCTTCGCGCCCAGCGCCAGCTGCGGCACCACGCCCGCCGCCTTCAGCGCGAGCAGGTCGACGTCGGCGCCCTGCATCCGCTCGAGGTCCGACAGCCGCACCTCGGCCGTGTCGCCGGCGCTCATCGACTTGAAGCCGCGCTTCGGGAGCCGGCGCTGCAGCGGCATCTGGCCGCCTTCGAAGCCGACCTTGTGGAAGCCGCCCGAACGCGACTTCTGGCCCTTGTGACCGCGCCCCGCCGTCTTTCCGAGGCCCGAGCCGATGCCGCGCCCGACGCGCTTGCGCTCGCGGGTGCTGCCTTCGGCCGGTTTCAGTTCGTTCAGTTTCATGTCACTGCACCCTGACGAGGTACGACACCTTGTTGATCATCCCGCGCACGGCCGGCGTGTCCTCGAGCTCGCGCACCTGGTTGATCTTCTTCAGGCCGAGGCCGAGCACGGTCGCACGGTGCGTACCGCGCGTGCCGACCGGGCTCTTCACCAGGGTCACCTTCAACGTCTTCTTGCTCATCGTGCTCTCCATGCGCCTGCCGGTCGCCCGGCGCGCCGGCGGCCTGTCAGCCGAAAATCTCCTCGACCGACTTGCCGCGCTTGGCGGCGATCTCGGCCGGCGTGTTCAGGTTGCGCAGCGCGTCGATCGTCGCGCGCACCATGTTGTACGGGTTCGACGAGCCGTGGCTCTTCGCGACGACGTTGCTCACGCCCATCACCTCGAAGATCGCGCGCATCGGACCGCCGGCGATGATCCCGGTGCCCTCGGCCGCGGGCTTGAGCATCACGACCGACGCGCCGTGACGGCCCATCACCTGGTGATGCAGCGTGCCGCCGCGCAGCGGAATCTTGACCATCTTGCGCCGCGCCTCGTCCATCGCCTTCTGGACCGCAACCGGAACCTCGCGCGACTTGCCCTTGCCCATGCCGATCCGGCCGTCGCCGTCGCCCACCACGGTCAGCGCGGCGAATCCGAGGATCCGCCCGCCCTTGACGACCTTGGTGACGCGGTTGACCGCGATCATCTTCTCGCGCAGGCCGTCGTCGCGTTCCTCCGCGGACTTGCCCGTCATTTTCGCTTGAATCTTTGCCATGCTCGAATCCGTCCGCTCAGAACTTCAGGCCAGCTTCGCGGGCCGCCTCGGCGAGCGCCTTGACGCGCCCGTGGAAGCGGTAACCGCCGCGGTCGAAAGCCACGCTGTCGATCCCGGCAGCGAGCGCCTTCTCGGCGATGCGCTTGCCGACCAGCGCAGCCGCCCCGACGTTGCCGCCGCGGCCCTGCGTCCCGGCGAGCTGGGTGCGCACCTCCTGCTCGACCGTCGAGGCCGACACCAGCACCCGATCGCCGGCGGCATCGATGATGCTGGCGTAGATGTGCGTGTTCGTGCGATGCACGGTCAGCCGGCGCGTCCGCAGTTCGCGGATCTTCAGCCGGGTCTGGCGGGCACGGCGCAAGCGGGATTGGTTCTTGTCCATCGGTCGATTCCCCAGAAGCAGCCCGTTCGCTTACTTCTTCTTCACTTCCTTCAACACCACGCGCTCGTCGGCATAGCGCACGCCCTTGCCCTTGTACGGCTCGGGCTCGCGGTAGGCGCGGATCTCCGCGGCGACCTGGCCGACGACCTGCTTGTCGGCGCCCTTGACCACGACGTCGGTCTGGGTCGGCGTCTCGATCTTCACCCCCGCCGGCACCTGGTAGACGACCGGGTGCGAAAAACCCAGCGACAGGTTCAGGCTCGCGCCCTGCGCCTGCGCGCGATAACCGGTGCCGACCAGTTGCAGCCGCTTCTCGAAGCCCTTCGAGACGCCGTGCACCATGTTCGCAACCAGCGCGCGGTACGTGCCGGTCATCGCGTTCGCGTCCCGGCTCTCGTCGGCCGGCGGAAACGTGATCTGCGCGTCCTCGCGCGTGACCTTGACCAGCGGGTCCAGGCGCTGCGACAGCGTGCCCAGCGGCCCCTTGACGGTGATCGCGTCGCCCGCCAGCGTCACTTCGACGCCGGCCGGGATCGCGACCGGATTCTTGCCTACTCGCGACATTTCGCCCTCCGTCAGGCCACGTAGCCGATGACTTCGCCGCCGACGCCGCTCGCTCGCGCGCGCCGATCGGTCATGACGCCCCGCGGCGTCGTGACGATCGCCACGCCGAGGCCGTTCATCACCTGCGGCAGCGCGTCGCGGCCACGGTAGACGCGCAACCCCGGGCGTGAAACCCGTTCGAGGCGCTCGATGACCGGCCGGCCCGCGTAGTACTTCAGCTGGACCTCGAGCTCGTTCTTCGGGCCCTCGTTCGTGACCGCGAAACCGTCGATGTAGCCCTCGTCCTTGAGGACCTGCGCAATCGCCACTTTCAGTTTCGACGACGGCATCGACACGGATGCCTTTTCCACGCGCTGCGCGTTGCGAATGCGCGTGAACATGTCGGCGACCGGATCGCTCATGCTCATGATGAATTCCTCGTTTCCTGCCCGCTGTTCAAGCGCGCGCCAATTACCAGCTCGCCTTCGTCAGGCCCGGAACCTCGCCGCGCATCGCGATCTCGCGCAGCTTGTTGCGACCGAGCCCGAACTTGCGGAACGTTCCGCGCGGCCGCCCGGTGATTTCGCACCGGTTGCGCAGCCGCGTCGGGCTGGAGTCGCGCGGCAGCGCCTGCAGCTTCAGGCGCGCCTGGTAGCGCTCCTCGTCCGACAGCGAGGCGTCGTTGATGATCGCCTCGAGCGCCTTGCGGCGGGCCGCGAACTTGCGGACCGTCGCCTGGCGCTTCAGGTCGCGGTTGATCATGGCGAGTTTGGCCACTTTCTGCTTCCTCGATTCAGTTGCGGAACGGGAAACGGAAGGCCGCCAGCAGCGCCTTCGCTTCCGCGTCGTTCTTCGCGGTGGTCGTGATGCTGATGTTCAGCCCGCGCAGCGCGTCCACCTTGTCGTACTCGATCTCGGGGAAAATGATCTGTTCCTTGACCCCGAGGTTGTAGTTTCCGCGCCCGTCGAAGGCCTTGCCGGACACGCCGCGGAAGTCGCGCACGCGCGGCAGCGCCACCGTCACCAGGCGGTCGAGGAACTCGAACATCCGCTGGCCGCGCAGCGTGACCATGCAGCCGATCGGATAGCCGGCGCGGATCTTGAACCCGGCGATGGCCTTCTTGGCCTTGGTCGTGACGACCTTCTGCCCGGCGATCTTCGCCAGGTCCCCCGAGGCGTTTTCCAGGACCTTCTTGTCCGCGACCGCCTCGGAGACGCCCATGTTGAGCGTGATCTTGGTGATGCGCGGAACTTCCATCACCGACTTGTAGCCGAACTGCTTCATCAGGTCCGGCACGACCTTCTCGCGGTATTGCTGTTGCAGGCGAGCCATCTCGTGTTTCCTCGGTTGCCTAGGCGTTCACAAGTTCGCCGTTGGACTTGAAGACGCGGGCCTTGCGGCCGTCCTCGAGCACCTTGACGCCGACCCGGTCGCCCTTGCCGGTGGCCGGGTTGAGGAGCATCACGTTCGACTGGTCGATCGGCATCGACTTGTCGACGATGCCGCCGGTCTGTCCCTTCATCGGGTTCGGGCGCACGTGCTTCTTGACCACGTTGACGCCCTCGACCAGCAGGTGCGACTCGTCGACGCGGCGCAGCACCGTGCCGCGCTTGCCCTTGTCGCGCCCGGCGATGACGACCACCTGGTCGCCCTTGCGAATCTTCTCCATCAGATCACCTCCGGTGCGAGCGAAACGATCTTCATGAAGCGCTCGGTGCGCAGTTCGCGCGTGACCGGCCCGAAGATGCGGGTGCCGATCGGCTCGAGCTTGGCGTTGAGCAGCACCGCCGCGTTGCCGTCGAAGCGGATCAGCGAGCCGTCCTGGCGCCGCACGCCCTTGGCCGTGCGCACCACCACGGCGTTGTAGATCTCGCCCTTCTTGACGCGGCCGCGCGGCTGCGCTTCCTTGACGGAGACCTTGATCACGTCGCCGATGCCGGCGTAGCGGCGCTTGGACCCGCCGAGCACCTTGATACACATCACCGAACGCGCGCCGGTGTTGTCGGCGACGTCCAGCGTCGATTGCATCTGAATCATTTGTCTGCCCCAACTTGATCCGCCGCGGCCCTGGCGGGCCGTCCGCGGTCAGTCTTGGTCCCGTGGTTGGGGTGATCCGGCAGGGGTTTACGGGAACCCGCCACCGAAGCCGAACATTATTACACGCGCGATCCGATCCCGCAAGCCCGAACCGGGTCGCGCTCAGGTACCCCGTTCAGGCAGCCGCCTGCGACACCACCCGGACGACCACCCAGGACTTGGTGCGCGAAATCGGCCGGCTCTCCTGGATCTCGACCGTGTCGCCTTCGTTGCACGGCGTCTCGGCATGCGCGTGATAGCGCGTGCTCTGCGCGATGTACTTGCCGTACACCGGGTGCTTGACGCGCCGCTCGACGAGCACCGTCACCGTCTTCTGCATCTTGTTGCTGACCACGCGCCCGACCAGCGTGCGCTTCGTTCCGGCCTTGTTGCCGGCGCCGGCCTGCTCCGTCGCCTGGGTCGTCGTCATTTCGCCGCCGCCTTCTCGTTCATGATCGTCCGCACGCGCGCGATGTCGCGGCGGGTCTTGCCCAGCTGGCTCGTGTTCGACAGCTGCTGCGTGGCGAGCTGCATGCGCAGCGAGAAGTGCGCGCGCAGCAAGTCGTGGAGTTCCTTCTCGAGCGCCGCAGGATCCTTGGCGCGCAGGTCTTTCGCTTTCATTCCGTTGCCCTTGTCGTCGCCGGCCGCGCTCAGGCGCCGACCATGCGGGTGACGAAGATGGTCGAAATCGGCAGCTTGGCGGCCGCGAGCGCAAAAGCCTCGCGCGCCAGCGTCTCGTTGACGCCGTCCATCTCGTAGAGAACCTTGCCCGGCTGGATTTCGGCCACGTAGTACTCGGGGTTGCCCTTGCCGTTGCCCATGCGGACCTCGGCCGGCTTCTTCGAGATCGGCTTGTCCGGGAAGATCCGGATCCAGACCCGGCCGCCGCGCTTGATGTGGCGCGTCATCGCGCGGCGAGCCGCCTCGATCTGGCGCGCCGTCAGCCGGCCACGGCCGGTGGCCTTGAGGCCGAAATCGCCGAACGAAACCGAGGTGCCGCGCGTGGCGATCCCCTTGTTGCGTCCCTTCTGTTCCTTGCGGTACTTGCGTCGAGCGGGTTGCAGCATCGCTCACTCCTTGCTTGAGGCATTCATGCCCGTTCAGTCGCTCTTCTTCTCGCCCTCGGCCGCAGCGCCCGCCACCTTGCGCACGCGCTTGACCGTCGCCTTCGGGGCGTCCGCTGCCTGCTCTGCCGGCTTGTCCGCCGCCGCGGGCGCTCCAGCCTCGCCGTCGGCACGGCGACGCGGGCCGCGCGCGCCCGGCCGCCCGGGGGGCGGGCGACGCGTGCGCCGGTCCTCGCGGTCGGGCGCCGGCAGCGCCTCCTTGTCGGCGGCCAGCGGCGCCTCGTTGCGGCCCAGCGTGTCGCCCTTGTAGACCCACACCTTCACGCCGATGATGCCGTACGTGGTGAGCGCCTGCGACGTGCCGTAGTCGATGTCGGCGCGCAGCGTGTGCAGCGGCACGCGGCCCTCGCGGTACCACTCGCGGCGCGCGATCTCGGCGCCGTTGAGCCGCCCCGAGCTCATGATCTTGATCCCCTGGGCGCCCAGGCGCATCGCGTTCTGCATCGCGCGCTTCATTGCGCGGCGGAACATGATCCGCTTCTCGAGCTGCTGCGTGATCGAATCGGCGATCAGCTGCGCGTCGATCTCGGGCTTGCGGACCTCCTCGATGTTGACGTGCACCGGCACGCCCATCAGCCGCTGCAGGTCGCCCTTGAGGATCTCGATGTCCTCGCCCTTCTTGCCGATGACCACGCCCGGGCGCGCCGAGTAGATCGTGATGCGGGCGTTCTTGCCGGGCCGCTCGATCAGCACGCGGCTCACCGACGCGCTGCGCAGCTTGCGCCGCAGGTACTCGCGCACCTTCAGGTCGTCGTTGAGCGTGCGCGCGTACTGCTCGCCGGTGGCGAACCAGCGCGACGACCAGTTGCGGCTGACCGCCAGTCGGAACCCGGTCGGATGAATCTTCTGTCCCATGTCGTTCCTTCGGATTCCCTTACTTGTCGCCGACGGTCACGTAGATGTGGCAGGTCTGCTTCTCGATCTTGCAGCCGCGCCCCTTCGCGCGGGCGTGGAAGCGCCGCATCGAAGCACCCTTCTCGACGTGGATCGTCTTGACCTTCAGCTCGTCGACGTCGGCGCCGTCGTTGTGCTCGGCGTTGGCGATCGCGGACTCGAGCACCTTCTTGACGATCTTCGACGCCTTCTTCGGCGAGAACGTCAGGATGTTCAGCGCCTGCTCGACCGGCTTGCCGCGGACGAGATCCGCAACCAGCCTGCCCTTCTGGGCCGACAGGTGCACTCCGCGCAGGATGGCCTGGGTTTCCATGTCTCGTTCCCCTTAGCGCTTCGTCGCGGACTTCTTGTCGGCCGCGTGACCCTTGAACGTGCGGGTCAGGGCGAACTCGCCGAGCTTGTGGCCGACCATGTTCTCGTTGATGTACACCGGCACGTGCTGCTTGCCGTTGTGCACCGCGATCGTCAGCCCGATGAACTCGGGCACGACCGTCGAGCGGCGCGACCAAGTCTTGATCGGCTTCTTGTCCTTCGTCGCCAGCGCGACGTCGACCTTGTGCATCAGGTGGGCGTCGACGAACGGCCCTTTCTTGACTGAACGTGCCATAACTTACTCGTCACTCACCGGTTACTTGCGGCCGCGGCGCTGCACGATCATCGTGTCGGTGCGCTTGCTGCGACGGGTCTTGAAGCCCTTGGTCGGCGTGCCCCACGGCGAGACCGGATGGCCACCGCCGTTCGAGCGCCCGCC
>JANJTK010000023.1 GCA_024711155.1 Burkholderiaceae bacterium | reverse complement strand
TGCGGCTCGCGTCGCCGACGAACACCGGCCTCCCGCGCGCGTGAAAGCCCGCCACCAGGCGCGCGTCGGGGTCGATCGCGACATAGCGGATGCCCTGCGAGTCGAGCAGCTGCCCGAGCAGCTGGCCGACCCGCCCGTAGCCGGCGATGACGACGTGGCCGCTCAGGTCCGGCAGCACCGCCGTCTCGGGCTCGGGCCCGGCGCCCGGGGCGCGCTCGAAGCGTTCGCCCAGGCGCCGGCCGAGTTCGGCGGCGAGCGGCGCCAGGAACATCGACAGCCCCACCACCAGCAGCATGAAGCGCCCGGTCTGCGGCGGCATCAGCCCGAGCGCGAGCGCCGCGCCGAACACGATGAACGCGAACTCGCCCCCCTGGCCGAGCAGCAACCCGGCTTCGATCGCCTTGCCGCGCGGCAGCCCGCCGGCGCGCGTGACCGCCGCCACCACCGCCGCCTTGAGCGCGAACAGGCCGGCGACCGACCCCAGCAGCAGCGCCGGCGTGCGCCGGATCTCGAGCGGATCGATCGCCATGCCGACCGACAGGAAGAACAGGCCCATCAGCAGCCCGCGGAACGGATCGATCGTGATCTCGACTTCGTGGCGGAATTCGGTCTCGGCCAGCAGCAGTCCGGCGAGCAACGCGCCGAGCGCCATCGACAGCCCGGCCAGCCACGTGAGCGACGCGATCCCCAACGTGCTGAGCAGCGTCAGCGCCATGAAGGTGTCGGCCTGGCGGCTCGCCGCCAGCTGCCGGAACAGCGGCCGGATCACGGTCCGTCCGAGCAGGTAGATGACGACGATCGCCAGCGCCGCCTTGCCGATCGCCAGCGCCATCGACGCGCCCACCGACGCGTCCCCGGTGCTTCCGAGCAGGCCGACCAGGATCAGCGCCGGCACCACCGCCAGGTCCTGCAGCAGCAGGATCGAGAAGCTCGCCTGTCCGATCGGAGTGCCGAGCTCGCGCCGCGCCGACAGCAGCTGCATCACCACCGCGGTCGACGAGAACGACAGCGCCAGCCCGATGACCAGCGCCGCCGGCCCCGGATTGCCGAACGCCCAGGCGACGGCGCCGATCAGCGCGGTACTGATCGCGACCTGCGCACCGCCGCCGGCGAACACCCAGCGCCGCATCGCCCACAACCGCGCGGCCGACAGCTCGAGGCCGATCATGAACATCAGGAACATCACGCCGATCTCGGCCAGCACCGACACCGCGTCGAGGTCGGGGAACACGAGCCAGCCCAGCAGCGGCGCGTCCGCCGCAACGCGGCCCAGCCCGAAGGGTCCGACCAGCATCCCGACGGCGAGGAAGCCGAGCACGCTGCTCACGCGCAGCCGCTGCAGCAGAGGGACCAGCACGCCGGCCAGCCCCAGGAACAGCAGCGTCTCGCGCAGGTGGGGAATCGCGTGGGCTTCTTCCATGGTCACGGATCGGCGCCGCGCGGCGGGCGGCAGCTGCGAGCATACCGCCGCGATCGGGCGCGCCGCGGCAGCCCGACGCGCGCGCCCCGCCCCGCGCCCGCCTTGCGTGGGCGTTATTCGGCGCCGGCCTGGCCGCCGGGTTCCCCGGCCTCGCCCGCCGCGTGCGCCGCGCGCCGCTGCTTGGGATCGCTGCGCATGCGCAGCTCGTCGAGCTGGCGGCGCGCCGCGGTGAAGGCATCGCGCAACGCGACGTTGACGTCCTCGTGGTGCGCGTGATTGGCGACGACGTTGTTGCCGGGCACCGCCACGTCGATCGCGACGATGAAGTGCTCGCCCTGCTGCTTGTGGTGGTGCGGCTTGTCGATCACGACCCGGCAACCGGTGACGTTGGGGTGGAACTGCTCGAGCTTGGCGATCTTGTCGCGAACCAGCGCCTCCAGTGCCGGCGACGTGTCCATGCCGTGGAAAGTGATCTGCAGCGGCGTACGCATGTGGCTCCTTCGTTTCGGGTTTGCCCGGCCGCGGGCCGGGTGTCGGTAATCCGGATTCTGCCGGATTCGGCCGCGATCAGTGTTCGTCGGTCCGCGTGCGCTCGTCGTCGGCCAGCTCGCCGGTGTCCGGGTCGACCCACTCCGGCACCCCGAGGATCTCTCCGACGTCGCGCACGTCGTCCGTCTCGCCGGACTCCTGCGCCTCGTCGTCGGCCATCTGCATGTCGGCGACCGCGTCGGCCATGGTCGCGAACGGCCCGTACTCCCGGCCGTCGGCGTCGTCCTGCCAATAGAAACCGTCGGGCCGTTCGATGACGCGCGTGTGGTCGAAATCCGCCGTCGTAGTGGGGTTGTTCCGGGTCATGGCGTTCCTCCCTGCTGCGCGGCCTCGACCATTTCCTCGATCGCCGCCAGGTGCCGCGTCTCGGACAACGCGAAACCCAGCGCGCGCATCCGCACTTCCTCGTTCGGCGAAGTGGCCGCGACGTGCTCGAAGATCGCGCGCATGCCGCGTTCGTTGAAGCGCGCCGTCTCGAGCGCGTCCTCGAGCGACACCGGCCCGCTCGACGCCCCGTCGCGCACCACGTCGAACCACGCGACCTGCTCGGCCAGTATCGTCCCGACGTCGAGGTCGGGCAAGTCGCGCTCGATCCGCGCCGCCTGTTCGGCCTCCAGCACCGCCAGCTTCGAAAAGGCGCGCGCGATCCCGGGAGCGGCACGCACCGCCGGCTCGGCGGCCAGCCTGCGGTAGCGCGCGCAGGCTTCGCGCCGCATCGCCAGGGTCCGGGCCAGCAGATCCCGCAGCGAGACTACCGGGGGCGCGATCGATCCCATGGAAGCCATCGTGCACGGACCGCCAGCGCCCGGGCTTGATGCGCGTCAATGGGTGCGGCGCCCCGGAGCGACGAAGCGCGTGGTCGCGCGCCCGGCAACGTCGCTCGGGCTGACGGCGACCGTCCGTTGTCGCGACACCGCCAGTCGTCCGCCCGACGGTGCGCGTCGATGCGTCGGCGCGCCGCGAACCCGGTAGGATGTCGGCAGCGTTGCGCCGCCGGGGCGCAGGCACCCGACGACCTCTCGATGAAGTCAAGCTTTCCGCGCCCGCTTTCGGTCCCCACGGTCCTTGCCCTCGGTGCGCTGCTCGCCGGCTGCGGCGGCGGAGGCGGCGCGACCGTCGCGCCGATCGAGCGCGACTGCTGCTTCGTCTACGCCGATCCCATCGTGTTGCCGGCGCCGCTGGTCGGCCCCGATCCGTTGCTGGCGCGGCAGTGGCACCTGCGCAATACCGGCCAGACCTTCGGCACGCCGGGCGAGGACCTCAACGTCGCCGGGCCGCTGGGCGCCTGGGCGCTCGGAACCAACGGCAGCGGCGTGCGCATCGCCATCGTCGACGACGCCATCGAGACCGCGCACCCGGACCTCGCGCCCGGCTTCGTGTTCGTCAACGGACTCTTCCACAACTACCGGATCGGCGCCGCGCCCGGGTCGCTGCCGTTGCCCTACTGGCTCGACGACGATCACGGCACGGCGATCGCCGGCCTCGCGCTCGCGCGCGACGGCAACGCGATCGGCGGCGCCGGCGTCGCGCCGCGCGCCGAACTGGCCGCGTACAACCCGCTCGCGACCAACTACGACGCCGACATCGCCGACGCGCTGCTGCGCTCGAACGCGACGATCGACATCTACAACAACAGCTGGGGCTCGCCCGACAACGGCATGCTGAACGCCGCCGAGTCGAGCTTCGCCGCCTCGATCGAAGCCGGCATCGCCAACGGGCGCGGCGGCAAGGGCTCGATCTACGTCTTCGCCGGCGGCAACGGCGGCTGCTACCTGCGCAGCCCCGCCGACGTCTGCATCGCCGAGAACGCGAACCTCGACGGCTACCTGAACAAGCGCGGCGTGATCACCACCTGCGCCGTCGACGACAACGGGCGCGCGCCCTATTACGCCGAGCCGGGAGCGAATATCCTGGTCTGCGGGCGCTCGGGCACTGAATTCGTCGGCCTGACGACGACGACGCCGCAGAGCGACTACCGGCACGACTTCAGCGGCACGTCGGCCAGCACGCCGACGGTGTCGGGCGTGGTCGCGCTGATGCTGCAGGCGCGCCCCGATCTCACCTGGCGCGACGTGCAACTCGTGCTCGCGAAGAGCGCGCGCAGGAACGACCCGACCGACCCCGGATGGGTGTCGTTCCCGGGACTGAAGGACCGCCATCCGAGGTACGGTTTCGGCGCGGTCGACGCGGCTGCCGCCGTGACCATGGCGCGCACCTGGTCCTCGGTCGGCAACAGCGCCGCGCTGCAGTCGTGCACCGTCGCGCGCGGGCCCGACGCCGCTGGCTTCCCGAAGGTGCTGCCGATGAGCGGCGACGCGAACCCGACCCGCAGCGTTACCGACGTCGCCGATCTCGGCAGTTGCGCAATCACCCGCGTCGAGTTCGTCGAGGTCCGTTTCAGCGCCACGCACAACTACAGCGGCGACCTCGAAGTGAAGCTGACGAGCCCCAACGGACTCGAGAGCCTGCTCGCGAACGGGCGGCGATGCGACACCAACGGCGACGGCGTCGCCGACGACTGCGGCAGCTACGACGACTGGGCCTTCGGTTCAGTGCGCCACCTCGACGAGTCGGCGGCCGGACAGTGGTCGCTGAGCGTGCGCGACACCGACCCCGCCGACAACCCGGGAGCCGCCGATCCGCCGAACAGGTGGACCGCCTGGCGCCTGACCGTCTGGGGGCGCTGATGCACGCACCGCTCGCGATCGTCGTCGCCGCGCTCGTCGCGGCGCTGCCCGGCCTGCCTGGGCGGGCTGCGGCTGCCGGAACCGCGGAGGCCGGCGGGCCGCGCAAGGAAGCGCCCGCCGCGCGCGCCGCCGCCACGCACTACCACTACGAGAACGGGCAGCGCCGCGCGCTGCGCGTCGATCCGGGCTGGATCGCCGATTTCGCGTCGCCCCCGCGCAAGAGCCCGGGACAGGCCGCCGTGCCGCTGAAGCGATCGATCGGCGGCGAGAAGGCGCTCGCGGCTCTGCCGCCGGGCGCATCGCCGCTGTTGCGCGACGAGCACGGCGCGCCGCGCGCGCTGCCGGGCGGCGTGATCGTCCGCCTGCGCCCTGCCGACCGCGCCACGGCACGCGAGCGGCTGGCCGCGGCCGGACTGCTGCCGCTGCGGCGGCTGGCGCCCGACGGGAGTGCCTGGCTCGTCGACGCGCCGGCGGGATTCGCAGCGCTCGAACTCGCGAACCAGTTGCACGAAAGCGGCCGCTACGAGTCGGCCGTCCCCAACTGGTGGCGTCCGCGCGCGCTGAAGTAGCGCCCCGCGCTCAACGCTCCCCTCAACGCTCCCGATCCAGCGGCACCTCGACGCGGCGCACGGTGCCGCTCGGACCCGGGAAGTCGGCCAGGATCGCACGCGCGAGAAGCGGTAGCACTTCGGCGGGCGCCTGCTCGAGCCGCTCGCTGACGGCGGTCGCCTCGTAGACGCGGCGCGTCGGCCGGGCGGCGAGGTCGTCGATCTCGATGCGCAGCCGGTGCTCGTACCAGACCCGGCTGTCCAGCGGATGGAAGCCCGGCCCCCACCCTGGCCACGGCCCGCCAACGCCGATGCCGCCGTGACGGCCCCAGGTGCCGAACCAGAACCAGGGGTAGAACGCCGGGAACGGATCGGCGACCGGGCCGGCCTGGCGTTGCACGCGGTAATCGAAGCCGACCGCGAAACGCGGCGCCTGCGATTCGACGAACCCCGCTCGGCCCAGCTCCGCGCGCAGCAGGTTTTCCCACGCCGCGCGCTCGAGGCTGTCGCGCTGCCCCTCGGGGCGCACGAAGCGCCAGCTGCGCTGCGCGTCCGACGGCCATTCGTGAAACGCGCTGACCTGTCCGAGCAGCGGCAGCGCGCAGCCTGCCAGCGCCAGCATCGTCGCCAGCGCAGCCAGTCCCGCAGCGATTCGCCTGAACGTCGATCCCATGCCTCGCTCCCCGCGCGTCCCGGTCGCGCTTCCGATCGTGCGCGCCTTCGCGCACCCGTTCACGCCGCCGACCCGGCGCGCGCCCTTACAATCACCGCCGTCATGCCCGCGAGTTCGCAAACCCCCCTGCCCGTCACGATCCGGCGCGCCGACTAGGCGCCGCCGGCCTTCCTGGTCGATTCGATCCGGCTCGACTTCGAACTCGACCCGGCCGAAACGACGGTGCGCGCGGTGCTCGCGCTGCGCCGCCGCCCCGACACGCCGGCGCGCGAACGCGTTCCGCTCGTGCTCGACGGCGAGGGACTGTCGCTGGTCGACGCGCGCATCGACGGCAAACCGCTCGCGCCTTCAGCATACCGCGTCGAGGCAGACACCCTCGTCGTGCCGGACGTGCCGCAGCGCTTCGAGTTCGAGACCGTCTCGCGCCTGTCGCCGACCGCGAACACTTCGCTGAGCGGCCTCTACCTGTCCAACGACAACTTCTTCACGCAGTGCGAGGCCGAGGGCTTTCGCCGCATCACGTGGTTCGCGGACCGCCCGGACGTGATGGCGCGCTACCGGGTCACGCTGCGCGCGCCGCGCGAGCGCTGGCCGGTGCTGCTGTCCAACGGCAACCTGGTCGCCAGCGGTCCCTGCGACGGCAGCGGCGACGGCGGCCCTGCGCGGCCCGGCTGGCACTGGGCGACCTGGGACGATCCGTTCCCGAAGCCGAGCTACCTGTTCGCGCTCGTCGCCGGCCGGCTCGCGGTCACCGAGCGGCGGCTGCGCACGCGCTCGGGCCGCGAGGTGCTGCTGCAGGTCTGGGTCGAGCCCGGCAACGAAGCGCGCACCGGCCACGCGCTCGAGGCGCTCGAGCGCGCGATCCGCTGGGACGAGGAGCGCTTCGGGCTCGAACTCGACCTCGACCGCTTCATGATCGTCGCCGTCTCCGACTTCAACATGGGGGCGATGGAGAACAAGGGACTGAACGTCTTCAACGCGAAGTACGTGTTCGCCGATCCGCGCATCGCCACCGACCAGGACTTCGCGGCGATCGAGTCGGTGGTCGGCCACGAGTACTTCCACAACTGGACCGGCAACCGCGTCACCTGCCGCGACTGGTTCCAGCTCACCCTGAAGGAGGGGCTGACGGTCTTTCGCGACCAGGAGTTCTCGGCCGACATGCTCGCTGCGCGCAGCGCGTCGCCGGCCGCGGCCGCGAGCGCGCGCGCCGTCAAGCGGATCGAGGACGTGCGGATGCTGCGCAGCGCGCAGTTCCCCGAGGACGCGGGGCCGATGGCGCACCCGATCCGGCCCGACAGCTACCAGGAGATCAACAACTTCTACACGGTCACCGTCTACGAGAAGGGCGCCGAGGTGATCCGGATGCTGCAGACGCTGGTCGGGCGCGAAGGCTTCCGGCGCGGCATGGACCTCTACTTCCGGCGCCACGACGGCCAGGCCGTGACCTGCGACGACTTCGTCGCCGCGATCGCCGACGCCAACGCGATCGCGCTCGAGCGCTTCGGCCGCTGGTATTCGCAGGCCGGCACGCCGCGCGTGCGCGCGCGCGGGCGCCACGACGCGCAAGCGCGCCGCTACGTGCTCGAGCTCGAGCAGCACTGCGGGCCGTCGCCCGGCCAGCCGGAGAAGCTTCCGTTCCACATCCCGCTGGCGGTCGGGCTGCCCGGGCCCGACGGGCGCGACTGCCCGCTGCGCGTGCTCGAGGAGCGCGACGGCGCGCTGCACGCGCTCGCGCCGCGCACCGAGGCGGGCGCGCACGGGCACACGGTCGTGCTCGAGCTCGTCGAGGCGCGCCAGGTCTTCGTCTTCGAGGACGTCGCCGAGGCGCCGATCCCGTCGCTCGGGCGCAACTTCTCCGCGCCGGTGGCGATCGAGATCGAGCGCGACGACGCGCAACTCGCGTTCCTGGCCGCGCACGACAGCGATCCGTTCAACCGCTGGGAAGCGACGCAGCGGCTGGCGGTCGAATGCGTGCTCGCGATCGTCGCCGGCGCCGACCCGGCGCGGCGCTGCGCGCCGCTGGCCGACGTGCTGCGCCGGATGCTGGTCGACGAGTCGCTCGACCCGGCGTTCCGCGACCAGGTGCTGGTGCTGCCGTCGGAAGGCTTCGTCGCCGAGCAGTTGCCGGTGGTCGACCCGGTCGCGCTGCGCGACGCGCGCAACGCGCTGCGGCGCACGGTGGCCGACGCGCTCGCCGCGCAATGGGCTGCGAGCCTGGCCGCGCTGCGCGACGACGGACCGTACGCGCCCGATCCCGTTGCGGCCGGCCGGCGCGCGCTGGCGAACACGGTGCTCGCGTGGTGGGTCGAGACGCAGTCCCCGGAGGCGATCGCGACCGCCGCGCAGCGCTTCGATCACGCGGGCCACATGACCGATCGCGCCGGCGCGCTGCACGCGTTGCTGCGCACCCCCGCCCGGGAACGCGACGACGCGCTGGCGCGCTTCGGCGAAGCTTTCGCCGACGAGCCGCTGGTGCTCGACAAGTGGTTCGCGCTGCAGGCGACGATGCACCGCCACCCAGGCGACGCGCCCGTGCTCGCGCGCGTGCGCGCGCTGCTTGCGCATCCGGCCTACTCGGCGCGCAACCCGAACCGCGTGCGCGCGCTGGTCGGCAGCTTCTGCAACGGCAACCTGGCCGAATTCCACGCCGCCGACGGCGCCGGTTACGCGTTCTGGCGCGAGCAGGTGCTCGCGATCGACGCACTCAACCCGCAGGTCGCAGCGCGGCTCGCGCGCGCGCTCGACCGCTGGCGCAAGTTCACGCCCGACCGGCAGGCGCTGATGCGCACCGAGCTCGAGCGCGTGGCGGCGCACGCTCCGCTGTCGGCCGACGTGCGCGAAATCGTCGGCAAGGCGCTCGCGGCCTGAATCCAAGCCAAGACAGGAGTTCGAATGGCATCCCGAATCAGCCTCACGCAGTACCTGGTCGAGAAGCAGCGCGAGAAGGGCCTGATCACGGCCGAGCTGCGCCTGCTGCTCGAGGTCGTCGCGCGCACCTGCAAGCGGATCGGCTACGCGGTGTCGCGCGGCGCGATCGACGGCGTGCTCGGCGACGCCGGCTCGTCGAACGTGCAGGGCGAGGCGCAGAAGAAGCTCGACGTGATCGCCAACGAGGCGCTGCTCGAGGCCAACGAGTGGGGCGGCAACCTGGCCGCGATGGCCTCCGAGGAGATGAACGAGCTCTACCCGATCCCGCACCGCTACCCGAAGGGCCAGTTCCTGCTGCTTTACGACCCGCTCGACGGCTCGTCGAACATCGACGTCGACGTTTCGGTCGGCACGATCTTCTCGGTGCTGCGCGCCCCCGACGGTGTGCTCGATCCGCGCGAGGAGCACTTCCTGCAGCCGGGCACGCGGCAGGTCGCCGCGGGCTACGCGGTCTACGGGCCGTCGACGCTGCTGGTGCTGACCGTCGGCGACGGCGTCGCGTGCTTCACGCTCGACAAGGAGATCGGCAGCTGGTGGCTCACCGTCGAGCGCATGCGGATCCCGGAGCAGACGCGCGAGTTCGCGATCAACGCGTCGAACGCG
>JANJTK010000014.1 GCA_024711155.1 Burkholderiaceae bacterium | reverse complement strand
CGAGCGCGGCGAGCCCGCGCAGCGCCGCGGCCGGAAAGGTCGACTCGCGGTCCCAGCGCGCCGCGTGCGGCGCGACTTCGTTGCGCACGAACGCGCGCACCGCGTCGCGCGTCATCTCCTGTTCTTCGGTGAGCAGCATCGTCACAGCATCTCGAGCGCGAGCGCCGTCGCCTCGCCGCCGCCGATGCACAGCGACGCGATGCCGCGCTTCAGGCCCCGGCTGCGCAGCGCGCCCAGCAGCGTGACGACCAGCCGCGCGCCGGAGGCGCCGATCGGGTGGCCGAGCGCGACCGCGCCGCCGTGCACGTTGACGCGCTCGTGCGCGAGACCGTGCTCGCGCATCGCGGCCATCGTCACGACGGCGAAGGCCTCGTTGATCTCGTACAGGTCGACCGAGCCGGGGGCCCAGCCGGTGCGCGCGCACAGCTTCGCGATCGCGCCGACCGGCGCGGTGGTGAACCACTGCGGCTCCTGCGAGTGCGTGGCGTGGCCGACGACGCGCGCGAGCGGCGTGCAGCCGAGCTCGCGCGCGGTGGATGCGCGCATCAGCACCAGCGCCGCGGCGCCGTCGGAGATCGACGACGAGGTGGCGGCGGTGACGGTGCCGTCCTTGCGGAACGCGGGCTTCAGCGTCGGGATCTTGTCCGGGTTCGCCTTGTACGGCGACTCGTCCTTGCCGATCACGACGTCGCCCTTGCGGCCCGCGACCGTCACCGGCGCGATCTCCCACGCGAAGCTGCCGTCCTCGTTGGCCGCGAGTGCGCGCCGCGTCGATTCGATCGCGTAGGCGTCCTGCTCCTCGCGCGTGAACGAATACTTGCCGGCGCAGTCCTCGGCGTACTGGCCCATCGACTTGCCGCCGCCGTTGGGCGCCTTGTCGTAGGCGTCCTCGAGGCCGTCGAGCGCCATGTGGTCGAACAGGGTCCCGTGACCGTAGCGGTAGCCGCTGCGGCCCTTGAGGATCATGTACGGCGCGTTGCTCATGCTCTCCATGCCGCCGGCGACCACGACGTCCTGGCTGCCCGCGACGAGGAGGTCGTGCGCGAGCATCGCGGCCTTCATGCCCGAACCGCACACCTTGTTGATCGTGGTGGCGCCCGACGACACCGGCAGCCCGGCGCCGAGCGTCGCCTGGCGCGCCGGCGCCTGGCCCTGGCCGGCGGGCAGCACGCAGCCCATGATCACCTCCTGCACCTGCGCCGGCTGCAGCCCGGCGCGCTCGACTGCGGCGCGGATCGCGATGGCGCCGAGCTGGTGCGCCGCGAGGCCGGACAGGTCCCCGGACATCGCGCCGATCGGCGTGCGCGCGGCCGAGACGATGACGATCGGGTCGCTCATGGGATTCTCCTGCGAGTGGTTGCCCTGGAAGGGCGAAGGGGGTGGACGGACCGGCGCCGGAAGGATGCGGCATCGGGTCCGGCTTGTCGATCGGCAGCGCTCACGCGGCCCCCTCTCCGGCGGACTGCCCTTCGAGCCGGTGGCGGAAGCGCAGCTGCGGCGGATACGGGAACACGTCCTCGAGCAAGCCGTCGCGAATGCGGCGCTGGCGCTCCTGCCAGTAGGCCGCGTCGAGCAGGTCGGCGTGGTGCTTCATGAACAGCTCGCGCACGCGCGGGTTGCCGAGCAGGAAGGTGCCGAACTCCTCGGGAAACACGTCGTGCGGCCCGACCGAGTACCAGGGCTCGGCGGACATCTCGTCCTCGGGCGTGCGCGGCGGCGGGATGCGGCGGAAGTTGCAGTCGGTGATGTAGGCGACCTCGTCGTAGTCGTAGAACACGACCCGCTTCTGCCGCGTCATGCCGAAGTTCTTCCACAGCATGTCGCCTGGGAACATGTTCGCGGCGACCATGTGCTTGATCGCGTCGCCGTACTCGACGATCGCGTGCTCGAGGTCGGCGCCCTCGGCCTGCTCGATGTAGAGGTTCAGCGGCACCATGCGCCGCTCGATGTAGAGGTGGCTCAGCACGATCGAGTCGCCTTCTTCCTCGATCAGCGACGGCGCGTACTCGCGCAGCTCGGCCATCAGCTCCGGGTCGATGCGGCTCTTCGGGAACGGCACGCCCGAGTACTCCCACGTGTCGGCCATGCGGCCGGCGCGGTCGTGGAACTTCACGAGCTGGTACTGCGACTGGATGAACTCGCGCGAGATCTCCTTGCCGCGCTTGTCCTTGATGATCTTGAAGACGTACGGGAACGACGGCAGCGTGAACACCAGCATCACCAGCCCCTTGATGCCGGGGGCGACGACGAAGCGGTCGTGCGAGTACTTCAGGTGCTGCAGCAGGTCGCGGTAGAAGAGCGTCTTGCCCTGCTTGTGGAAGCCGAGCATCGTGTAGAGCTCGGACTCGGGCTTGGTCGGCATCAGCGTGCGCAGGAAGCGAACGTAGGACGACGGCACCTCGAGGTCGACCATGAAGTAGGCGCGCGCGAAGTTGAACAGCACCTCGATGCGCTCGCCGCCGATCAGCAGCGCGTCCAGGTAGAGCCGGCCTCGCGAATCGCGCAGGATCGGCACCGCGAACGGCAGCAGCTCGCCGTCGTTGACCAGCCGGCCGATCAGGTAGGCGCCCTTGTTGCGGAAGAACACGGTCCGCAGCACCTGGAACTGGCAGTCCGACGAGAAGTCGAAGCCGGGCGGGAAGTGCTCGCGCAGCGCGTCGAGCAGCAGCGACAGGTCGCGCTCGATGTCGACGTACGGGCACGCGAGGCCGAAGTCGACGATCATCCGGCGCAGCGCCGGCACCCAGCCCTCGGAGAGCGGGTAGTAGACGCGCCAGCTCGGTCGCTCGGCTTCGAGGTATTCGGTCGACACGCCGGGGCGCACGAAGATGAAGCCGTTGTGGAAGTAGGTGCGGTGCAGGATCTTGCAGCACACCGAGTTGAAGAAGGTCTCGGCGAGTTCGGGCTGGTGATGGTCGGCCAGCAGCGCCACGTAGTTGCGCTTGACGCGCGTCCACAACCAGTCGTCGGCGAGCCGCTGGCCGCGCTGGCCGAGCGCGAACTCCGACTCGATGCGCTCGACCGTCTCGCGCACGCGCTGGTCGTAGAACGCGATGCGGTCGCGCGCGAGGCGCCGGATGCCGTGCCAGTCGCCGCGCTCGTAGCGCGCCTTCGCCTGCTGCGCGATGGAGCTCGTCAGCGCGAAGTGGCGGTCGAACCCGGCGAGGATCGCCTGCGCCAGCGCGGCGGGACGGTCCGCGCTGCGCTCGCCCGCGCTGCGCTCGGTTCGGGAATCCATGCGGCTACTTCGTGTCGGCGAACAGCTCGCGGCCGATCAGCATGCGCCGGATCTCGGACGTGCCGGCGCCGATCTCGTAGAGCTTCGCGTCGCGCCACAGGCGGCCAGTCGGCGAGTCGTTGACGTAGCCGTTGCCGCCGAGGCACTGGATCGCCTCGCCGGCCATCCAGGTCGCCTTCTCGGCCGAGAACAGGATCGCGCCGGCGGCGTCCTTGCGCAGGCTGCGCGGGTCGACCCGGCCCGCGTGCGAGCGGTCGCACTGGCGCCCGACCTCGTAGACGTACGCGCGGGTGGCCATCATCGTCGAGTACATGTCGGCGAGCTTGCCCTGCATCAGCTGGAACTCGCCGATCGGCTGCCCGAACTGCCTGCGCTCGTGCACGTACGGGATCACGACGTCCATGCAGGCGGCCATGATCCCGAGGGGTCCGCCCGAGAGCACCGCGCGCTCGAAGTCGAGGCCGCTCATCAGCACGTTGACGCCGCGGCCGAGCCCGCCGAGCACGTTCTCCGCCGGCACCTCGCAGTCCTGGAACACCAGCTCGCCGGTGTGGCTGCCGCGCATG
>JANJTK010000232.1 GCA_024711155.1 Burkholderiaceae bacterium | reverse complement strand
CCCCCTGGTAGGCGTAGGTCGAGTCGGTGAAGCGGTCGCAGACGACCCACTGGCCGGCTGCGAGTGCCGGGCGGATCAGGCGCTCGAGGTGGTCGCGCCGCGCGGCGAACATCAGCAGCAGTTCGGCCTCGATCGTCATCGACCGGTGCAACAGCAGTTCGCGCAGCGCCTCCGCCAGTTCGGTGCCGCCGGGCTCGCGCGTCTGCACCAGCTCGAGTCCGCGGCCGCGCAGCCGGTCGACGAACCAGTCGAGATGCGTGCTCTTGCCCGCGCCGTCGATGCCCTCGAAGGTTACGAAGCGTCCGTTCATGGCTCGCGCGCCCTCATCGTCCGTTGCGCTGGTAGCGGGAGACGGCGCGGTTGTGGCTTGCGAGGTCGTTCGAGAACTCGCTGGTGCCGTCGCCGCGCGCGACGAAGTAGAGCGCCGGCACGCGCGCGGGGTTCAGTGCCGCCTCGATCGACGCCTTGCCCGGCAGCGCGATCGGCGTCGGCGGCAGTCCGGCACGCGTGTAGGTGTTGTACGGGGTGTCGGCGAGCAGGTCGCGCTTGCGCAGGTTGCCGTCGAAGCGCTCGCCGAGGCCGTAGATCGTCGTCGGGTCGCTCTGCAGCATCATGCCGATGCGCAGCCGGTTGACGAAGACCGCGGCGACCTTGTCGCGCTCGCCGGCCTGGCCGGTTTCCTTCTCGACGATCGAGGCCATCACGAGTGCCTCGTAGGGGCTGCGGTACGGCAGCCGCGGATCGCGCGCTTCCCACGCGGCCGCGAGCGTCTGCTGCTGGCGCCGCCAGGCCTGGCGGTAGATTTCGAGGTCGCTGGCGCCGGCTGCGAACCGGTAGGTGTCGGGAAAGAACAGGCCTTCGGCGCGCGTATTGCCGGCGCCGAGACGCGCGAGCAGCGCGGCTTCGTCCAGGCCGCGCGTGTCGTGCGCCAGGTCCGGGTGCGCGTCGATCGCCGCGCGCAGTTGCGCGAAGGTCCAGCCTTCGACGAAACGGACGCTGGCCATCAGCACGTCGCCGCGCACGAGCTGGTCGAACAGCGCCGCGTGCGTGATCGGTGCGGCGAATTCGTAGGTGCCGGCTTTCAGCCGCGCGCCGTCGCCGCGCGCCTGCGCCAGCAGCCACAGGCGCGCGCCGGACACGTCGACGCCCTGTTCGTTCAGGCTCGCGGCAATCGCGCGCACGCCGGCGCCCTTGGGCACCGTGACGCGCAGCGGCGAAGCGCTCATTGCGACCGGGGCTACGGTCAGCGCGTGCCACGCCCATCCGGCAATGACCGCGACGGCCAGCAGCAGAGCGAACAGCAGCTTCGTGAATCGGCCTTTCGGCACAGCGGGCATCGGGTGGGCGTGTCGGCGGGGTCCCTATAATAATCCGCACCGCCGAGGCGCCTTCCGAGGTGCCTTCCGAGGCGCCTTCCGAGGCACTTTTCCGCTGCGAATTCACGATGACTGTTCCTGCGCCAACGGCTCCCGCGCCGCCCCCTCCCGCGACGGGCGCCGCCGTTGCCGCGCCGCCGGTCAACGCGTCGGCGCCGCTCGCCAACGCAACCGTGGCGCTCGACGACGAGGTGCCGCGCGCCGCGGTCGCCGCCTGCGGCGCTGCCTTCGCGCTCGATGCCTACGGCCCGCAGGCGCTGCGGCCCGAAGCGCCCGGCACGCTCGACGACCTGGCCGACGGCGCGCTCGCGCTGCTACCCGACCACGGCGTGCTGGCGCTCACCGGCGACGACCGGGTGCGCTTCCTGCACTCGATGAGCACCAACGACGTCGAGCGCCAGCCTTCCGGGCAGGCGCGCTGGCACGGCCTGTGCACGGCGAAGGGCCGCCTCGTCGCGACGCTGCTCGGCTGGCGCGAACCCGACGCGCTGATGCTGATGCTGCCGCGCGTGCACGCCGAGACGGTGCGCAAGCGGCTCGCGATGTACGTGCTGCGCGCGAAGGTGCGCGTCGAGCAGCGCAGCGACGCCTGCGCCGTGCTCGGGCTCGCTGGTGCGCGCGCGGCGGCGGCGCTCGGCGCGCTCGGGCTGCCTGCGCCGGGTCCGCTCGAAGTGGCGGGCGCCACGCTGCCGGACGGTGCGGCGGCGACCGTCGTGGGCTTGCCGCCGATCGAGCTCGACGGACGGCCGTCGCCGCTGCTTCGCTCGCTGCTAGTCGTGCCGGCGGCGTCGCTCGCCGCGCTGTGGCCGGCGCTCGCCGCACGGCTGCGCCCGCTCGGCAGCGACCTCTGGCGCTGGACCGAGGTGCGCGGCCGCGTCGTGCGCGTCGTGCCGGCGACCAGCGAGACCTTCGTGCCGCAGATGATCGACTTCGACCTTGCCGGCGGAGTGAGCTTCGACAAGGGCTGCTATCCGGGCCAGGAAGTGGTCGCGCGTGCGCACTACCTCGGCAAGGTCAAGCGCCATCTGCAGCTCGCGCACGTCGAAGGCGGCGAGCCGGCGCCGGCCACCGGAATCCTCGACGCTTCGGGGCAAGCGGTCGGCGCGGTCGCGATGGCCGCGCCCGCCCCCGGCGGCGGCGCCGACCTGCTGATCGAGGTGCAGGATGCGGCGCTCGCCGCGGCGCAGCCGCTGCGGGTCGACGGGCGCCCGCTGGCGCTCGAGGCCTCCGCGGCCGGCGCCTGAGCCGCGCGGCGCGATGTGCCTGATCGCGCTCGCGCTCGACGCGCACGACGAATTCGCGCTCGTCGTCGCCGCGAACCGCGACGAGTACTACGCGCGCGAGGCGAGCGCGGCGACCTGGTGGAGCGACCGGCCCGGGGTCTGGGGCGGGCGCGACCGCGCGGCCGGCGGCAGCTGGCTCGCGGTCGATCGGCGCGGCCGGCTGGCCGCGGTCACCAACGTGCGCGATCCATCCGCCCCCGCGGGGCAGCGCTCGCGCGGGGCGCTGGTGGCGGACTTCGTCGGCTCCGATGCGCCGCTGGCCGACTACGCCGCGGACGTGGCGGCGCGCGGCGCCGAGTTCGCCGGCTTCAACCTGCTGCTGTTCGATCCGGCGGCGGCCGAGCCGCTGCTGTACGTGTCGAATCGCCATCCGCAGCGCGTCGCCGCGCTCCGTGCCGGCGTGCACGGGTTGTCCAACGGCGTGCTCGGCAGCGACTGGCCGAAGGTGCGCATGCTCACCGGGCGCCTTGCGCGCTCGCTCGCCGACGCGGGCGCGTCGCTCGAGGCCGAACTGCTCGATGCGCTCGCCGATCGCTCGCAGCCCGACGACAGTGCGTTGCCCGACACCGGGATCGGGCTCGCGCGCGAGCGCATGCTGGCGCCGGCGCTGATCGCCGCGCCCGAGGCGGGCTACGGCACGCGCGCGTCGACGCTGGTGGCGGTGCGCCGCGACGGGCGCGTGGAGACGCTCGAGCGCAGCTGGGCGCCCGGCGCCGAGCGGCCGCGCGTCGCCGGCGAGCGCCGCGCGCGCTTCAGCGCATCGCGCCGAACACCCGACCGATGAGCTTCGAGCCGGCCTTCAGCGGCTCGCGGCGGATCGCGCGCTCCTCCTCGGCGATCATCAGGTACAGCCCGTCGAGCGCGCGCGTCGTCACGTAGCGCTCGATCGTCGCGTCGCTCTCCTTCATCAGGCCGAGCCGCGCCGCCTGCCCGGCGAGCGCGTTGTAGCGCTGCGAGAGCCCGAGGCGCGAGACCTGCTTCGTGACCACCGGCAGGAAACGCTCGGTGAGCGGCGCCTGGGTGCGCGAGCGGAAGAAGGTCGTCACCGAATCGTCCCCGCCGGCGAGGATCGCCTTCGCGTCGCTGACCGACATCGACTTCACCGCCGCGACGAGCAGCTGCTTCGCCTGCGGCACCGCCTGCTCGGCCGCGCGGTTCATCGACGTCACCAGTTCGTCGAAGTCGCGCCCGCGGCCGGTCGCCCGCATCAGCTTCTCGGCCTGGCGCAGGCCGTCGGGCAGCGGGATTCGCACCTTCGGGTCGTCGAGAAAGCCGCCGGGCTTGCCGAGCCGCGCGACCGCGACCGACGCGCCGCGCTCGAGCGCCGCGCGCAGCGCGCCGCTCGCATCGGCGCCCGAGATCGCGTCGAGCGGGCCGGCACGCACCGGCGCGGCCGTGCCGAGCCCGAGCGCGGCAGCGAGCGCGCCCGCCGTGAGCGCCAGCAGGTGGCGGCGCATCCTGACGTGCCGGATGCCGACCTCGTCGTAGGGCTCGCCCACGGGCACGAAGCCGTGGTGGCGGTAGAACGATTCGACCCGCTGCTGCGCGTTCAGCTCGACGCGCTGGTCGCCCCGCGCCGCGGCCACGCCGACCAGCGCCTCGAGCACGCGCGCGCCGATGCCCTGCCCGCGCAGGTCGTGGCGCACCGCCATGCGTCCGATGTGGCCGTCGGGCAGCAGCCGCCCGGTGCCGACCGGCTCGTCGCCGCGATAGGCGACGCAGTGCACCGAGCGCGCATCCCACTCGTCCGGCTCGAACTCGGCCGGGATGCCCTGCTCGCGCACGAAGACCGCGTTGCGCAGCGCACCCGCGGCCTCGCCGAGCGCGACCCAGTCGCCGGTGAGAAGCCGCAGTGGCGTGTCCGCGGCAGGTTTGCGGTGGATCATGTCGTTGCCCTCCCGTCGTTCGCGATGTGGTCGAACGCGCGGCGCAGCGCCGCGCAGGCGTCTTCGTGCGCTCTCCGCGCCGCCCGCACGAAGCCGGCGTGCTGGAAGAACGAGTGCAGCATCCCGTCGTACTGGACGAACTCCGTCGGCACGCCGGCCGCGCGCAGCCGCCCTGCGTACGCGCGATTCTCGTCGATCAGCGGATCGTACTCGGCTCCGGCGATCCACGCCGGCGCCAGCCCGGCGAGGTCGGGCAGCACGAGCGGCGCGAAGCGCCAGTCGTCGCGGTCGCGCGGGTCGCGCAGCACCTGCGCGAAGAACCATTGCACCGTGTCCGCGTCCAGCAGGTACCCGCGCGCGAAGCGCCGGTGCGAGTCGCTGTCCTGCCGGCTGGCCAGCCCCGGATAGAGCAGCAGCTGCAGCGCCAGCGGCCAGCCGCGTTCGCGCGCGTGGATCGCGCACGCGGCGGCCAGCGTGCCGCCGGCGCTGTCGCCGCCGACCGCGATCCGCAGCGGATCGACGCCGAGGCCGTGCGCTTCGTCGCGCAGCCACGCGAGGCTGTCGAAGGCGTCGTCGTGCGCGCTCGGGAAGCGGTGCTCGGGGGCGAGCCGGTAGTCGACCGAGAACACCAGGCAGTCGCCGCCCAGCGCCAGCACGCGGCAGACGCGATCGTGCGTGTCGACCGACCCGATGGTGAAGCCGCCGCCGTGAAAGAAGAGCAGCGCCGGGCGCGGCTCGCCGAGGTTCTGCTCCCATGGCGCGTACTGGCGCACCCTCAGCGTGCGTCCCGGCAGCGCGACCGCGTGGTCGTGCACCGCGTGCAGCGGCGGCGGCACGATGTCGAGCGTGGCCGCGGCGCGCGCGTAGTGCTCGCGCGCGGCCTGCACGCCGAGTTGCGGGTACGGCGGCGTTCGCGCCCGCTGCGCCCACTGCAGGATCTGCCGGACTTGCGGGTCGAGTGTCACGGGCTGGCGTCGGCGTGGATGCGCGCGCTCGCACGCGCGCGAGCGGTCACTCGGGGCGCGGCGCGACGCGCGGCTTCAGGCTGAACGGATCGGTCGGGCTGCGCTGCGAGACGACGTCGCGCAGCCGCAGCTCGACCGACGGCAGGATCGCCGGATGCGTGATGACGTAGAAGCGGTTCTCGCGGATCGCGTCGAAAGTCGCCTGCGCGACCTCCCCGGCGCCGATGCGGCCCGAGGCGACCGCCTTCTCCGACGCGCTCTGCGCGGCGCGCATCGACGCGGTCGGCTCGCCGTCGTCGCGCAGCCCCGCCGGCCGGTTCCGATGCGACTGCGCAATGCCGGTGGGCACGAACGCCGGGCACAGCAGGCTCACGCCGATGCGCGCCCCCACCGCGCGCAGGTCGTGGTACAGCGTCTCGCTGAGCGCGACCACGCCGTGCTTGCTGACGTTGTAGGCGCCCATCAGCTGCGGCGACAGCAGGCCGGCGACCGACGCCGTGTTGACGACGTGGCACTCGTCGCCCTGCGCGAGCATCCGCGGCACGAACGCGCGCACGCCGTGGATCACGCCCCACAGGTTCACGCCCAGCACCCACTCCCAGTCCTTGCGCGTGTGCTCCCACAGCAGCCCGCCGGCGCCGACGCCGGCGTTGTTGAACAGCAGTTGCACCGCGCCGATGGGTTCGAACGCGCGCCTCTCGCGCCGCTCGACGTCGTCGCCGCAACTCACGTCGAGGTTCTCGGCGATCGCCTCGGCGCCCTGCGCGCGCAGTTCGCCGGCGACCTGCGCGAGCGCCGCCGGCTCGATGTCGGCCAGCACCAGCTTCATCCGGTGGCGCGCGGCCAGGCGCGCGAACTCGCGCCCGAAGCCGCTGCCGGCGCCGGTGACGACCGCGACCTTGCCTGCGAAGTCGCGCATGCTCAGGCCAGCTTCACGAGCTGCTTGCCGACGTTGCGTCCCGCGAGCAGCCCGATGAACGCCTCGGGTGCGCTCTCGAGCCCCTGCGCGATGGTCTCGCGGTAGCGCAGCTCGCCGCGCGCGACCCGCGCGCCGAGTTCGCGCAGCGCCTCGGGCCACAGCGCCAGGTGCTCGGAGACGATGAAGCCCTCGATGCGCAGCCGGTTCACCAGCACCGGCCGGATGTCGCGCACCGGCAGCGGCTGCCCGCCGTAGCCGGCGATGAGCCCGCACACGGCGATCCGGCCCGCTGCGTTCATGCGGCGCAGCGCCAGGTCGAACACTTCGCCGCCGACGTTCTCGAAGAAGCCGTCGATGCCGGCGGGCGTGGCCGCGCGCAGGTCGTCGGCGAGCCGCCCGGCCTTGTAGTCGATGCAGGCGTCGAAGCCGAATTCGTCGGTGACGATGCCGCACTTCTGCGCTCCGCCGGCCACCCCGACCACGCGGCAACCGGCGTGCCGCGCGAGCTGGCCGACGACCGAGCCGACGGCGCCGCTGGCGGCCGAGACCAGGATCGTCTCGCCCGCCTTCGGCGCGATGATCCGGTTCAGTCCATACCAGGCGGTCACGCCGGGCATCCCGACGCAGCCCAGGTAGGCCGTCAGCGGCACCTGCGAGGTGTCGACCTTGCGGATTGCGCTGCCGTCGGACTTTCCGTAGAGCTGCCAGCCGAACATCCCGAGCACCTGGTCGCCGACGGCGAACTTCGGGTGGCGGCTCTCGATCACCTCGCCGGCGGTGCCGCCGATCATGACTTCGCCCAGCGGCTGCGCCGCCGCGTACGACTTCGCGTCGTCCATGCGGCCGCGCATGTACGGGTCGAGCGACAGGTACAGGTTGCGCACCAGCACCTCGCCGGGCCCGGCGCCGGCCATCGGCTCCTCCTCGAGCCGGAAGTTCCCGGGCACCACCTCCCCGCGGGGCCGGCTCGCGAGCACGATGCGGCGGTTCGCGACGCTCACCGGGTCACCTTCGACAGCGGCACGCAGCGGAAGGTGCCCGACGCGCGCGCGAGGATGCGCCCCGAGCCGTCGGCGGTCTCGGCCTCGCAGAACGCGAGCGAGCGCGTGCGGTGCACGCAGCGCGCGCGGGTCACGATGCGGTGGTCGCGGGCCGGCTCGAGAAACGAGGTCTTCATCTCGATCGTCACGACGCTCATCCGTTCGGTGTCGGTGTGATGCCCGCGCGCAGTGGCGGCCATCGCCATCGTGTAGTCGAGCAGCGTCATCAGCACGCCGCCGTGCGCGGCGCCGAAGGTGTTCAGGTGGTGGCGGTCGAGTTCCATCTCCGATCGCGCCTCGCCGTCGGCGCAGGCCACCAGCTGCGCGCCCAGGTGGTCGAGAAACGGAACCGCGAACCGGAACTCTTCGGCCGGCCCCTCATTCGATGCGCTCACCCGCCCCCTCCAGCGAAGTCGATGTGCCGGGGAAGTTTAACCCGGCGCGCGGCGTCGTTGCCTGCGGCCGCAGGCCGCGCGCGTCAGACTTCGAGCCACTCGCGGCGCACCTGCGCGTTGGCCGTCAGCTCGCGCGGCGTGCCCTCGAACACGATGTGGCCGTGCCCCATCACGTAGACGCGCTTCGAGATCCGCATCGCGATCGCGAGCTTCTGCTCGACCAGCAGCACCGACACGCCGCGCTGCTCGAGCTCGCTCAGGTAGCCGGCGACCAGCTCGACCACCTTGGGCGCCAGCCCTTCGGTCGGCTCGTCGATCATGATCAGGTCCGGGTCGCCCATCAGCGTGCGGCACAGCGTCAGCATCTGCTGCTCGCCGCCCGACAGCACGCCGGCCTGCGTGTGCCGGCGCTCGCGCAGACGCGGGAACATCCGGTACATCTCGTCGAAGCTCCAGCGGCCCGGGCGCCGGCCCTTCATCCCGAGGATCAGGTTCTGCTCGACGGTGAGCGTCGGGAAGATGTCGCGGCTCTCGGGCACGTAGCCGAGCCCCCGGTGCGCGATGCGGCAGGCCTCGAGCCCGCGGATCGGCTGGCCCTTGAAGTCGACCCGACCGGTGGCGTCGACGAGCCCCATGATCGCCTTGACGGTGGTCGAGCGGCCGGCGCCGTTGCGCCCGAGCAGGCTCACGATCTCGCCGGCGCCGATCCTCAGGTCGACGCCGTGCAGCACGTGGCTCTTGCCGTAATACGCGTGCAGGTTCTCGACTTCGAGCATCGGCGCGTCCATCTCAGTGGACCTCGACGGCGGTGCCCAGGTACGCCTCCTGCACGGCCGCATTGGCGCGGATCTCCGCCGGCGTTCCGGTGGCGATGATCTCGCCGTAGACGAGCACCGAGATGCGGTCGGCCAGGCCGAACACGACGCTCATGTCGTGCTCGACCATCACCAGCGTGCGGCCCTCGGTGACGCGCCGGATCAGCTCGACCGCGCGGTCGCTCTCCGAGCGGCTCATGCCGGCGGTCGGCTCGTCGAGCAGGATCACCCCGGCGCCGCCGGCGATCGTGATCCCGATCTCCAGCGCGCGCTGCTCGGCGTAGGTCAGCGTGCCGGCCGGCGTGTCGCGCCGGCTGCCCAGCCCGATGCGCTGCAGCACCTCCTCGGCGCGCGCGGCCGCGTCGGCGAGCCGTTCGAGCCGGTGCCAGAACGAGTAGCGGTAGCCGAGCGCATAGAGCGTCGCGCAGCGCAGGTTCTCGTAGACCGACATGCGCGGAAAGATGTTCGTGATCTGGAAGCTGCGCGACAGCCCCTTGCGGTTGATCTCGAACGGGCGGCGGCCGGTGATGTCGCCGCCGTCGAGCTCGATGCGCCCGCCGCTCGGGGCGAAGCGCCCGGAGACGAGGTTGAACAGCGTCGACTTGCCGGCGCCGTTCGGGCCGATGATCGCGTGGCGCTCGCCGCGCGCGATCGCAAGGCTCACGCCGCGGATGATCTCGGTGCGCCCGAAGCTCTTGCGCAGCTCGTGCAGCCGCAGCGCCGGCGGCCTGCCGGCGGCGCTCGCTCCGTTGGCTCCGTTCGGGGGGGGCGCGCTCGCAGCGGCTTGCGCGCTCATCGCAGCTCCGCCTCGCGCCGCACCCGCTCCTCGATCTCGGCCTGCACCGCGCCCCACTCGTCGCGGAAGCGCCGCCGCATGGTCTCGAAGAGCAACGCCCCGGGCAGCAGGATCGCCGCCGCGAGGATCCAGGTCTCGGGTGCCGCGCTGTCGACCGGCAGGCCGAACAGCTTCATCCGCGAGCCGGCGGCGAAGTTCAGCGTCAGGTGGTAGCTCATCTCGACCACCATCACCACGCCGACCAGCAGTGCGAAACCCGAGAGCAGCACGCCGGCGTACGCGTCGCCGAGGCGCGCGAGCAGCCGGTGCTTCGCGACGCGCAGGTTCATCAGCACCAGCGACGCGACGCCGCCCGGCGCGAACATCACCATCGCGACGAAGAACACGCCCAGGTAGAACTGCCAGGCCTTCGTGTAGTCCGACAGCGCGACCGCGAAGAAGATGAAGATCACCGCGCCGAGGATCGGCCCGAAGAAGAACATCGCGCCGCCGATGAAGGTGGCGAGGAGCACGCCGCCGGAACGGATGGCCGACACGTTCTCGGCGGTGACGATCTCGAAGTTGATCGCCGACAGCCCGCCGGCGATGCCGGCGAAGAATGCCGACCCGACCAGCACCAGGAAGCGCACGCGCTGCGTGTCGTAGCCGACGAACTCGGCGCGCTCCGGGTTGTCGCGCACCGCGTTGGCGATGCGCCCGAGCGGCGTGTGCATGAACGCGAACATCGCGACCATGCACGCGAAGCACCACGCCGCGATCAGGTAGTAGACCTCGATCGCGGGCCCGAAGGTGACGCCGAGAAAGGGGGCGCCGAGAAAGGGGGCGCCGACGACGCGGTTGCCGGAGATGCCGCCCTCGCCGCCGAAAAACCCCGGGAACATCAGCGAAGCGGCGAACACCATCTCGCCGATTCCCAGCGTGATCATCGCGAACGGCGTGCCCGCCTTCTTCGTCGTCACGTAGCCGAACACGACCCCGAACACCGCCCCGAACACGCCGCCGACCAGCGGAATCAGCGACACCGGCAGCCACAGCCGCCCGTCGGCGACCCAGTTCAGCGCGTGGATCGCGAAGAACGCGCCGAGCCCGGAGTACACCGCGTGGCCGAACGACAGCATGCCGCCCTGCCCGAAGATCATGTTGTACGACAGCGCGAAGATCACCATGATCCCCATCTGCGACAGCAGCGTGATCGCAAAGCCGCTCCTGAAGACGAGCGGCAGCAGCGCGAACACGAGCGCGGTCGCGCCCCAGACAAACCAGCGGCCGACGTTGCGCGGCGCGAAGCGGATCGTCGACGCCATTCAGCCCTCGCGCGTCCCCATCAGCCCGCGCGGCCGCAGCACCAGCACCAGCACCAGCAGCAGGTACGGCAGCACCGGCGCGACCTGCGAGAGCTTGAGCGACCACAGGCTGTAGAGCGGCGCGTCGGGACCGGGCTTCACGCCGAGACGCTCGAGCAGGCCGAGCGCGCTCCAGTCGAGCCCGATCGCGAAGGTCTGCATCAGCCCGATCAGCAGCGACGCGACGAAGGCGCCGGCGAGCGAGCCCATGCCCCCGACCACGACGACGACGAAGATGATCGACCCCACCAGCGCCGCCATCGACGGCTCGGTGACGTAGGCGTTGCCGCCGATCACGCCGGCGAGACCGGCGAGCGCGGTGCCGCCGCCGAAGGTCAGCATGAACACGCGCGGCACGTTGTGCCCGAGCGCCTCGACGGTCTCCGGGTGCGTGAGCGCGGCCTGGATCACGAGCCCCACCCGCGTGCGCGTGAGCATCAGCCAGATCGCGAGCAGCATCAGGCCGGCCACCAGCATCATGAAGCCGCGGTACGCGGGAAACTGCGTCGAGAAGACCGTGAACAGCGGGCCGTCGAGCGCCGGCGGGATCGGGTACGGCACCGCGGCGCGCCCCCAGACGATCTGCACCAGTTCGACGACGATGTAGGACAGGCCGAAGGTGAACAGCAGTTCGGGCACGTGCCCCCAGCGGTGCACGCGGCGCAATCCGTAGCGCTCGACCAGCGCGCCGACCGCGCCGACGAACAGCGGCGCGGCGACCAGCGCGATCCAGTAGCCGGCGCCGGGCCACAGCGCCTCCATCCAGGTGCTGATCTGGTAGGCGGCGTAGGCGCCGATCATGTAGAACGACGCGTGCGCGAAGTTCAGCACGCCCATCATGCTGAAGATCAGCGTCAGGCCCGACGCGAGCATGAACAGCAGCAGCCCGTAGCTGATGCCGTTCAGCAGCGAGACGACGAAGAATTCCAAGCGGCGATGGGGCGCGAGCCGGGCGAGGCGCCGCGCACGCGAGCGGCCGGCAAGCGGCGCGCCCGCGCGGCGGCGGGAACGAAGCTCAGCGGGCCGCCGGGCGCTTCATCTGGCACGAGGTCGGCTGCGCCGCCACGTAGGCTTCGAGCTTGCCTTCGGTGCGCCAGCCGTAGCCGGTGTTCTCCTGGTCGAACTTCACCGACTTGCCGTCGACCTTCTGCCACGAAGAGATGTAGACCGCCTGCTGCGCCTGGTGGTCGCTCGCGCGCATCTCGACCTCGCCGTTGAGCGACTGCACGCGCAAGCCCTCCATCGCCAGCGCGACCTTCACCGGGTCGGTCGACTTCGACTTCTTCATCGCCTCGGACAGGAAGCGCAGCGCGGTGTAGGTCGCCATCGTGTAGTAGTCGTCGTTGAACTTCTTCTTGAAGCCCTCGATGATCGGCGCGGCGTTGACGACCGAGTCGTTCGCGTGCCAGTAGCTGACCTGGCGCACCCGGTCGACGCCCGCGGCGCCCATCGCGGTCGGTACGCCCGTCGTGCCGGCGTAGTAGGTGTAGAAGTTCGCGGCCAGCCCCGCGTCCTTCGCGGCCTTCACCAGCAGCGCCAGGTCGGCGCCCCAGTTGCCGGTGATGATCGTGTCGGCGCCGGCGGCCTTGATCTTCGCCACGTACGGCGCGAAGTCGCGCACCTGCGCGAGCGGATGCCGGTCCTTGCCGACGACCTGGACGTCGGCGCGCTTGCGCTTCAGGTACTCCTCGGCGGCCTTCTCGACCGAGTGCCCGAACGCGTAGTCCTGGTTGATCAGGTAGACCTTCTTGATCTCGGGGCGCCTGGCCATGTACGAGGTCAGCGCCTCCATCTTCATGTCGGCGTTGATGTCGAAGCGGAAGTGCCAGAAGTTGCAGCGCTCGTTGTTCAGCGACGGATCGATCGCCGCGTAGTTCAGGAACACGATCTCCTTGCCCGGGTTGCGCTCGTTGTGCTTGGCGACTGCGTCGGCGAGCGCGATCGCGACCCCCGAGCCGTTGCCCTGCGCGATGTAGCGGATGCCCTGGTCGACCACCGACTTCAGCGCCGTCAGCGTCTCCTGCGGGCTCAGCTTGTTGTCGAAGGTGACCACCTCGAACTTCACGTCGCCGGCCCACTTCTGCTGGTTCGCGTGATCGGCGATGTACTGCCAGCTGCGCACCATGTTCTGGCCGAGCGGGGCCATCATTCCCGACAGCGGGTCGATCCAGGCGATCCTGACGGTGCCCGACTGGGCGAACGCGGCAGGCGACGCGACGGCCGCGAGCGCGGTGGAAGCGGCGAAAGCGGCTGCGGCAAGACGGGATCCGGTCATGGGTGTCTCCTCGTTGTCGTGAGGCGGACGGAACCGCTGCCAGCCCGGTCCGCCGGGTGCCGGGCAATCATAACCTCAGGCGCCCGGCAGCCGGTAGTCGCGGAACTGCTCGCGCAGCTTCGTCTTCAGGATCTTGCCGGTCGCGCCGAGCGGGATCGCGTCGACGAACCGGACGTCGTCCGGAATCCACCACTTCGCGACCTTGCCCTCGTAGAAGGCCAGCAGTTCCTCGCGCGTCGCCTCGGCTTGCGCCTTCCTGACGACCACCAGCAGCGGGCGCTCGTCCCACTTCGGGTGCGGCACGCCGATCACCGCCGCGTTGGCGACCGCGGGGTGCGCCATCGCGAGGTTCTCCAGGTCGATCGTGCTGATCCACTCGCCGCCCGACTTGATGACGTCCTTGCTGCGGTCGGTGATCTGCATGTAGCCGTCGGCGTCGATCGTCGCCACGTCGCCGGTCGGGAACCAGCCGCGGCCGTCGGCGTCGTACTTCAGCGGGTCGCCGCCCTCGCCGCGGAAGTACTCGCGCAAGACCCACGGCCCGCGCGCGAGCAGGTTGCCGAAGGTCTTGCCGTCCCACGGCAGCTCGCGGTCGTCGTCGTCGACGATCTTCAGGTCCACCCCGAAGATCACGTGGCCCTGCTTCTCGAGCAGCCTCTGCTGCGCCTCCGGCGGCAGCTTCAGGTGCTTGTTCTGCAGCCGGCACAGCGTGCCGAGCGGCGACATCTCGGTCATCCCCCAGGCGTGGATCACCTCGACGCCGTACTGCTCCTGGAAGGCGCGGATCATCGCCGGCGGGCAGGCCGAGCCGCCGATCACGGTGCGCGAGAAGGTGCTGAACTTCAGCCCCGCCTGCCCGACGTACTGCAGCAGCCCGAGCCAGACCGTCGGTACGCCCGCCGAGTAGGTCACGCCCTCGGCCTCGAACAGCTCGTAGAGCGACTTGCCGTCGAGCTGCGCGCCGGGCAGGACGAGCTTTGCGCCGACCAGCGGGCACGAGTAAGGCAGGCCCCACGCGTTGACGTGGAACATCGGCACCACCGGCAGGATGCAGTCGCGCGACGACGCGCCCATCGCGTCGGGCAGCGCCGACGCGTACGCGTGCAGCACCGTCGAGCGGTGCGTGTACATCGCGCCCTTCGGGTTTCCGGTCGTGCCCGAGGTGTAGCACAGGCCCACCGCGCTGCGCTCGTCGATCTCCGGCCAGCGGTAGCCCTCGGCGCCGCCCGCGAGCAGCCGCTCGTAGTTGACCAGGTTCGCGACCTTGTCCGAGGCCGGCTGGCGCTCCTCGTCGACCATCGCGATCCAGCTGCGCACGTTCGGGCAGTGCGGCGCGATCGCCTCGACGATCGGCAGGAACGTGGTGTCGAACGCGAGGTGGACGTCGCCCGCATGGTTGACGATCCACGCGATCTGCTCCGGGTGCAGCCGCGGGTTGATCGTGTGGATCACCGCGCCCATGCCGCCCACCGCGTAGTACAGCTCCAGGTGCCGGTAACCGTTCCACGCGAGCGTGGCGACGCGATCGCCGATCGAGACCCCTTCGCGGGTCAGCGCGTCGGCGAGCCGGCGCGCGCGCCGCTCGCAGTCGGCGTAGGTGTAGCGATGGATGTCGCCCTCGGTGCGCCGCGACACGATCTCGGTGTCGCCGTGGTGGCGCGCCGCGTGCTGCAGGATCCCCGAGACCAGCAGCGGCATGTCCATCATCAGTCCTTGCATCGCGTCTCTCCCCTGTGTGCAGATCCGTTGCCGGCGATGCGGGGGATTCTAGCGACACCGGCGTGGGGATGCGCGGGCGCCGGCGCGCGGCTGCCTAGAATGGGTCCGCGCGAACCGTCCGCACCGATTCCGGAACGTCCGTCGCGCAGGAGCCGCCCACCGATGAATGGACCCGCCGTCGCCGCCGCCGCGGCGCTTCGAGAAGCGCCGCCGTCCGCTGGGTCTGCGCAGGTGCCGGCGTCCGCCGTACGCTGGCCCGAGCTGCGCTTCGACAACCGCTACGCGCGGCTGCCGGCGGGCTTTCACAGCCGCCTCGCGCCGGCGCCGCTGCCGTCGCCGCGGCTGGTTGCGGCGTCGACCGGCGCGCTCGAACTGCTCGGGCTCGACCGGGCGCGCGCGGCCGAGCCGGCCTTCGTCGACGTGTTCGCCGGCAACCGGCCGCTGCTCGGTGCCGACCCGCTGGCGGCGGTCTATTCGGGCCACCAGTTCGGCGTCTGGGCCGGCCAGCTGGGCGACGGCCGGGCGCTGCTGCTGGGCGAGGTCGCGCGCCCGCAGGGCGGCGTCGAGATCCAGCTCAAGGGCGCCGGCCCGACGCCGTATGCGCGCGGCGCCGACGGGCGCGCCGTGCTGCGCTCGTCGATCCGCGAGTTCCTGGGTTCGGAGGCGATGGCCGCGCTCGGCATCCCGACCACGCGCGCGCTGGCGCTGGTCGCATCGGAGCTGCCGGTGCAGCGCGAGAGCGTCGAGACCGCGGCGGTGGTGACGCGGCTTGCCCCGTCGTTCGTGCGCTTCGGCAGTTTCGAGCACTTCTTCGCGTGCGGCCGGCACGACGACCTGCAGCGGCTGGCCGACCACGTGATCGACCGCGCGTGGCCCGCGCTGGCCGACGAGCCGAATCCGTACCTGGGGCTGCTCGGCGAGAGCGTGGCGCGCACCGCGCGGCTGGTCGCGCAGTGGCAGGCGGTGGGTTTCTGCCATGGCGTCATGAACACCGACAACATGTCGGTGCTCGGGCTCACGATCGACTACGGCCCCTTCGGCTTCCTCGACGGCTTCGACTTCAACCACGTCTGCAACCACTCGGACCACGCTGGACGCTACAGCTACGCGATGCAACCGCGCATCGCCGAGTGGAACTGCTGGTGCCTGGGGCAGGCGCTGCTGCCGCTGGTGACGGCGCGCGGCGGCTCGGTCGACGACGCGCGGGCGGTCCTCGGGCAGTGGGAGGCGCGCTTCGACGAGGCGTGGCTCGCGTCGATGCGCGCCAAGCTCGGGCTGGCGCCGGCGCACGCGGACGCGCAGGCGGAGGCGCACGCCTGCGAGGAGGACCGCAAGCTGATCGACGACCTGCTGGCGCTGCTGCACGCGGGGCGGCTCGATTTCACGCTGTTCTTCCGGCGCCTGGCCGGGGTGCGGGCGCTGCCGCCGGACGCCGGGGACGGCGCGGACGCAGCCGCAGGGGGCGCCGGGCCGGGCGCAGCCGCCGACGACGGCACGCGCCTGCTGCGCGAGCTGGGCGCCGGCGGGCCCGCCTTCGAGGACTGGCTGGCGCGCTACCGGCGCCGGCTCGCGCTGCAGCCCGTGCCCGACGCCGCGCGCGCGGCCGCGATGAACCGCGTCACTCCGAAATTCGTGCTGCGCAACCACCTGGCCGAAGTCGCGATCCGCCGCGCGCGCGAAGGCGACGACGGCGAGGTCCGGCGCCTGCTGCGGGTGCTCGAACGTCCGTACGACGAGCAGCCCGGGATGGAGTCGTACGCCGACCTCCCGCCGGCCTGGGCGGCCGGCCTCGAACTGAGCTGCTCGTCATGACCGACCCTGCTCCCTCCGGCGCCCCCGGCTCCCCGGCCTCTTCCACTTCGCGCGCCACGGCGCGCGTCGAGCGCAGCGACGACGACTGGCGTGCCCGGCTGTCGGACGAGGAATTCCGGATCGCGCGCGGTGGCGGCACCGAACGGGCTTTCACTGGCCGCTACTGGAACCACCACGAGCCGGGCCGCTACCTGTGCGTGTGCTGCGGCACGCCGCTGTTCGCGTCGGGGCAGAAGTACGACTCGGGAAGCGGCTGGCCGAGCTGGTGGCAGCCGATCGACGACGCGCGGCTCGCCCGGCGACGGGACGCGAGCCACGGGATGGTGCGCACGGAGGTGCAGTGCGCGGCCTGCGACGCCCACCTCGGCCACGTCTTCGACGACGGGCCGGCGCCGAGCGGCCTGCGCTACTGCATCAATTCGGCGTCGCTGCGCTTCGAGCCGGAGGCCGGGCCGCGACGCTGACGGCCGCTCAGGCCTTCTTGACCTTCTCGAGCATCCGGAACACGGGGCGCTGCGACCCCTTGAACAGGCGCTTCAGGGACTTCGGGAGGCAGCGGCGCTCCAGGGTGTTGCGGCGCTTGCGCGTGCGGTCGGCCATGTCGGTGCTCCGGGATCGGCGGAATCGAATCCGGCATTTTATACTGAGCGCATGAAACTGCTCTTCGACCTGTTTCCGCTGGTGCTGTTCTTCGTGGCCTACCGGGTGGCCGACATCTACGTCGCCACCGGCGTCGCGATCGCCGCCAGCGTCGCACAGATCGCGTGGCTCCAGCTGCGCGGCCGCCCGATCGAGGCGATGCAGTGGGTCGGACTGGCGATCATCGTCGTGTTCGGCGGCATGACGCTGTGGCTGCACGACGAAACCTTCATCAAGTGGAAGCCGACCGTGCTCTACGGCCTGTTCGCGGCGGTCCTCCTGGGCGGACGGGCGTTCTTCGGGCGCGACCTGATCCGCTCGGTGATGGGCAGCAAGCTGGCGCTGCCCGAGCCGGTCTGGCGCCGGCTCAACGTCGCGTGGATCGCGTTCTTCGCGGCGATGGCGGTGCTGAACCTGCTGGTCGCCTACCGTTTCCCGACCGACGTCTGGGTGAACTTCAAGTTGTTCGGGACGATGGGGCTGACGATCGCGTTCGTGATCGCGCAGGGCCTCTGGCTCGGGCGCTACGTCGAGGAAGAATCCTGACGCGGAGGCGCGCCGTGGGCGCGCATCCCGTCGTGTATGATCCCGTGCCACCTGCGGGGCACCGCCCCGCTCCCGATCGCCCACGAGGACGCACGATGTCGCACTCCCCCCTGACGCTCCGGCTGGCACGCTACGCGGCCGCCGCCCTGCTGCCGATCGCGTCCGTGGCGCTGGCGCAGAACGCCGCGGTGGTCAACAACAAGCCGATCCCGAAGAGCAAGCTCGACGAGTTCGTCGCCGCGATGGCCGCGCAGGGCCGACCCGACACGCCGGAGCTGCGCAACGCGATCCGCGAGGAACTGATCGCGCGCGAGCTGTTCACGCAGGAGGCCGAGAAGAAGGGCCTGGCGCGCAACGCCGAGGTCAAGCGCCAGCTCGACAACATGCGCCAGGAAATCCTGATCCGCGCGCTGATCCGCGATTACCTGAGCGCGAACCCGGTCAAGGACGAGGAGGTCAAGGCCGAGTACGACAAGCTGGCGAAGCAGGCCACCGGCAAGGAGTACCGCGCGCGCCACATCCTTGTCGACAAGGAAGACGAGGCGAAGAAGCTCATCGACGACCTGAAGAAGGGCGCGAAGTTCGAGGACCTGGCGAAGCAGTCGAAGGACACCGGCTCGGCGCAGGCCGGCGGCGACCTCGACTGGAACACGCCCGACACCTTCGTCAAGGAGTTCTCCGACGCGATGGTCGCGCTCGAGAAGGGCAAGTTCACGCAGGCGCCGGTGAAGTCGCAGTTCGGCTACCACGTGATCCGGCTCGACGACGTGCGCGAGTCGAAGGCGCCCCCGATCGACCAGCTGCGTCCGCAGATCCGGCAGGAACTCGAGCGCAAGCGCGTGCAGACGCTCCAGCAGGAACTGCGCGCGAAGGCGAAGATCCAGTAAGCCGCGCCGGCCTCAGGGCGCGCGCGATGCGCGCCGCCCGGCGAAGAACGACGACAGCAGCCCGGCGCACTCGGCGGCCAGCACGCCGCCCGCGACTTCGGTGTGGTGGTTGAGCCGGGCCTCGGCGAACAGGTCGACCACGCTGCCGGCAGCGCCCGTCTTCGGGTCGCGCGCGCCGTAGACGACGCGGCGCAGCCGCGCGTGCATGATGGCGCCGGCGCACATCGCGCACGGCTCGAGCGTCACGTACAGGTCGCAGTCGACCAGCCGGTAGTTGCGCAGCGCTTCGCTGGCCGCGCGCAGCGCCTGGATCTCGGCGTGCGCGGTGGGATCGTGCGAACCGATCGGCCGGTTGAAGCCTGCCCCCACCACCACGCCGTCGCGCACCACCACCGCGCCGACCGGCACTTCGCCCGCCGCCCGGGCGTGATGCGCCTGCTCGATCGCCAGCCGCATCAGCGCCTCGTCGAACGGCAGGCCGCTCACGGCATGATCTCGACGTACTCGTAGACCTCGCAGTCGGTGAGCTGGCGGCGCACCGGCAGGTCGAGCTGGCCGAACCAGCGCTGCGGGTCGTGGCGGTCGATCTCGCGGCCCATGAAGCGCAGCAGCTCGCAGATCGGCTCGACCACGTGGCGGCGGTAGCGCTCGTCGTTCTTCACGTAGCCGAGCCACAGGTTCTTCATGCAGTTGCCGCGGCACCAAGCATGGGCCTCGCAGTCGCCGCACGGCATCGACGCGGCCTGCTGCAGCGGACTCGGCTTGAGCCAGTTGCCCTTGACGCTGCCCATCAGCATCGACGGCACGTACATCATGTCCGGGCACGGGAAGACCTGGCCGTTGGGCATCACGTTGATCAGGTGCGACGACACGCGGCACTGGGTGCGTCCCGCGTAGAGCTCCTGCGCGCGCCCCGGCATCAGCTTGTTGCGCACGATGCCCATCAGCGGGATCAGCGGATAGAGCCGGTCGGTGCGCTCGAAGAAGCGCTCGATCAGCCGCGCGAGCACCGCCTTGCGGCGCTCGACCGAGTCGCCGTCGTACATCAGGTCGGCGACGAACTGCCAGTACAGGTAGTCGAAGGGCGAATCGGCGGCCACCAGTTCGTCGAGCTCCTCGAAAGTCGTCGCCGGATTGCCCCAGGTGACGCGCGCAGTGACGGTGCCGCCGATCGACGCGCGCGCCGTGCGCAGGTTCTTCAGCACCTGCCGGTAGATCCCCTTGCCGCGGTAGCCGTCGGTGGTCGCCTCGCCGCCGTCGATCGACACCAGCACGTTGGAGAGCCGCGCGAGCACCCAGTCGGGCAGGTCGTCGAGCAGCGTGCCGTTGGTCTGCAGCTGGAAGCGCCACTGCGGAAAGCGCTGCATGACCTCGATCATCATCGGGCGGTTCAGCGTCGGCTCGCCGCCGTAGAAGGTCACGTAGACCTCCTTGCCGGCGAGGTGCGCCTGCGCGAACGCGGCCAGTTCGTCGACGTCGTACTCGACCTGCGTCTGCGAGCCGAGCACGTCGCCGACGCCGAGCGAGCAGTAGCTGCACTTCAGGTTGCACTTGAGCGTCGTCAGCAGCTGCAGCTCGACGCGGTGGCCGACGATCGGATCGGCGGCGGCGCCGGCGTGCGCGGCCGGTGCGCGCAGGGGGGTCTGGGTAGCGGTTTCCATGGTGGCGCGCATTTTACCGTCGGCGCGTGCGCCCCCTTCCCCGCCGCGCCGCTTCGGTTAGCATCGGGCATGCCTGCACGCCCGAAGGACGCCGCGAGCCTGGTGCTGGCGCGGCGCGACGCCCGCCGCATCGAGGTGCTGATGGGCCGGCGCGCGCCCGGTCATCGCTTCCTGCCCGACGTGTTCGTGTTCCCCGGCGGACGCGTCGACGCCGGCGACCACCGCGTCGTCGCGGCGAGTCCGTTGCGCGATTCGACCCGTGCCGCGCTCGCGCTGGCCGGTGCTCGCGCGGCCGCGCGCGCGCACGCGCTGGCGGTCGCCGCGGTGCGCGAAACCTGGGAGGAGACCGGCCTGGTGCTCGGCGCGCTCGAGGACGGCCGGTTGCGCCCCGCGCTCGACCGGCTCGACTTCGTCGCGCGCGCGATCACGCCGTCGGACAGCCCGGTGCGCTTCCACGCGCGCTTCTTCCTCGCCGACGGCGCGCGGGTCGCCGGGGACCTGCGCGGCAGCGGCGAGCTGCTCGACCTCGCGTGGCGCCCGCTCGAGGACTGCCTTGCGCTGCCGTTGACCGACATCACCGAGTTCGTGCTGAGGCGCGTCGGGCTGCGGCTCGCCGCCGCCGGGCCGCAACCGCGCGCGCCGCTCTACGCGTACCGCAGCGGGCGGGTGCTGCTGCGCCCGGGCTGAGCGGACGCGGCGACGCGGGGCCGCGCAGCGCGCCGGCGCCGGATCCGCGCGCGCCTGAAGCCATCGGCGCCCGGATGCACCAGCGTCGCCCACGACGCGGCACCATCACCGAACACTGCGCGAGCGGCTGCGCACCAACGTCGCGCAGCACACGGCGTTGCGCGAGCGCGCTCGCCTCGCGCGCGGCCACCGAGGGCCTGGCACGCCGATTGCTATTCCTCCTGCAACGAGACCCATTGCAGGAGCGACCGCTGACATGACGAAGCCCACGCTGATCCTGGTCGGCAACGGCATGGCCGGGGTGCGCGCGCTCGAGGAGTTGCTCGAGCTCGCGCCTGACCGCTACCGGATCGTCGTCTACGGCGACGAGCCGCACGGCAACTACAACCGTATCCTCCTGTCGCCCGTGCTCGCCGGCGAGATGACGCTCGCGGGCATCATGCTCAACGACGCGGCCTGGTACGCGCAGCGCGGCATCGAGCTGCACGCCGGGCGCCGGATCGAGCGCATCGACCGGCGCCGCCGCGTCGTCGTCGCCGACGACGGCAGCGAGGCGCGCTACGACCGGCTGCTGCTGGCGACCGGCTCGACGCCGGTGATCCTGCCGGTGCCCGGCGCCGGGCTCGAAGGCGTGCTCGGCTACCGCACGATCGCCGACACCGAGGCGATGATCGCGGCGAGCGCGCGCGGCGGGCACGCGGTCGTGATCGGCGCCGGACTGCTGGGCCTGGAGGCCGCGCACGGGCTGCGCGCGCGCGGGATGGAGGTCACGGTCGTGCACCTTGCGCCGTGGATCATGGAGCGCCAGCTCGACTGCGCCGCCGCCAAGATCCTGCAGTCCTCGCTCGAGGCGCGCGGGCTGCGCTTCCTGCTGCCGAAGCGCACGCGCGAGATCGTCGCCGGCGCCGGTGCGGCGAGCGCGCGCGTGGCCGCGCTGCGCTTCGACGACGGCGACGAGATCCCCGCCGACCTGGTCGTGATGGCGGCCGGCATCCGTCCGCAGACGAAGCTCGCGGAGGCCGCGGGCCTGCGCTGCGAGCGCGGCGTAGTCGTCGACGACACGATGCAGACCTACGACCCGCGCATCTACGCGGTGGGCGAATGCGCGTCGCACCGCGGCGTCGCCTACGGACTGGTCGCGCCGCTGTTCGAGCAGGC